>JAITAX010000149.1 GCA_031283865.1 Eubacteriales Family XIII. Incertae Sedis bacterium | reverse complement strand
CGGCAGGCAGCGAAGCGGGGCCGGCGGCGGCTTCGGCCGCGCCCGCACCCGAAACGATCGTCGTGGATGTCGGCGGCGCGGTGCAAAATCCGGCTGTGCTGATTCTGCCCGCAGGCAGTCGCGTATACGAGGCGCTCGATTCCGCGGGCGGTCTGCTGCCGCAGGCGGACATGAGCGAGATCAACCGGGCGACCGTGCTGCGGGACGGCGACAGAATCTATATCCCGAGCCGAGAGGAAGTCGCCGCGAAGACGCCCGTTCCGCAGTCGGCGGGCGGAGGCGCGGGCGCGGGCATCACGAATGCGGCGACTGCGGGCGAAACACAGGCGGCGGGCGGCGGCGCGGACGGTCCCGTCAACATCAATACAGCCGATTCCGCAGAGCTTCAAAAGCTGAACGGCGTCGGGCCGTCCACGGCGCAGAAGATTTTGGAGTACCGCGAAGCGCACGGGCGTTTCGCGCGCATAGAGGACATCAAGAACGTCAGCGGCATCGGGGACAAGACCTTCGAGAAGCTCAAGGACAGGCTCGCGGTCGATTAGGCCCGGCCTTGCGCACCGAGCCCGCAGGCACTGCGCGGCGGACCGCGCGTCAAAGACGGAAAAGGGGAAAGGCATGATCCTATCGGAAGCGAAACTTGCGCGCATCAACGAACTTGCGCGAAAGTCGAAACACACGCCGCTCAGCCCCGCAGAGAAAGAGGAACAGCAAGTCCTGCGCGCGGAATACCTGAAGAATTTCCGCGATGGCTTTCGCGCGCAGCTTGAGTCCATCGAGTTCACAGACGGCGACGGGCAGCGCTGAACCCTGTCCCGCAGCCGCGGCAGACCGCCGGCTGCAAGCTTACGAGCCGCCGGCTGCGAACCGCGCAGGATACCATTTTTGAAACCAAACCGTAAAGACACCCATCAGTATGGGGCAGACGGAGTTTATGAGCCCCGTATAGGCCGACAAATCCGTGCCGAGCAGCGGATAGGTCCAAATCGGCGTGACTATGTAGAGCAGGCCCCAAGCGGCTGTCAGGATGCGATTTGTCCGCAGAAACAGCAAATTGTCGAACGCCTTTTCGCCGCCGTAATGCCCCGCGCTGTAGCAGGCGGTCAGCGGTATCTTCATGAAGGCGCTTGCGCACCACATCAGGCCGAAAGCCGCGTAGCTCGCGGGGAGGACGATGCGCGCGTCCGCGCCGAGCAGCATTGCCGGCGATAGGCCGGCAACCGCGGCGATGCTGATATATTCATACGAAACAGGCCGGAAAAACAGCTGCAAGATCGACACGGCCGCCGCCGCGATTATGCCTGCGGACGCGCCGAACGTATCGTTTATCGCCACCGCAATCCATATCGTCATCCACGGGATCAGCAACAGGCACATATTGCTCGCCCGGCGTTTTTCGTCGCGCGGGCGTTTCACGGGCGCGGCGCTCCCGCCGAACAACGCGGGCCAATTGCAGACTGTTGCTGTTTTCCCCTTTCGGAGAACCGTTTAGGATCAACACATTCATGGCTTTTCCTTTCATCGGCAATCGCGCCGCAGTTTGAAATCTTCTTTATTAAAATAACATAGCACGGGAACAATATGCTGTCAAGCAAAAAAAAGGCAAAGAAAAGCAAAGAAAAGAAAAGCGAGCAAAAGCTTCAGCAAAAGCGAAACGGAAAAATTTCACAAACGGAAAAATTTCATATTGAAAAAATTCAATATATATGCTATACTGGCCGTAATATGACAGCGTGAAAGGAGGTATCGCATGAAAAATGAATACATTCACGTTTTTCGCGCCTTTACGGACGAGAACAGGCTTCGCGTGCTCGAACTGCTTGCAAAGGGCGAGCAATGCGCCTGTATCCTGCTCGACGATTTGAAAATCAGCCAGCCGACGCTCTCACACCATATGAAAATCCTCTGCGCGTCCGGGATTGTGAAGCGTCGCCGCGTCGGCAAATGGAGTTATTATTCCATAGACGCAGAGGGCTGCGCATACGCGAGCCGCCTGCTGGACGCGGTTGCGCATCGCGATTCGGAGCGCATTTTCCGCATCCTGCGCGCGATATGCCGTTTGCTGCATCCGCTCCGCGCGTTCTCGAAAAAGCCCGCCGAAGCGGAGGACGGCGCCTGCGGCTGTTGCTTTGCGGAATAAGAGGCGGTCGTTCGCGCCGCTGTCTGCCGCGATTCCGTGTCCTGCATCACAGATCTAAAAATTGGATACCAAACCAAGATAATCAAAAAAAGGAGATAGGGCAAATGAAAACCTACTACAACCCCGAGGATTTGGAACAGTTCGGCAATATGGGCGAGGACGCGCCCGCGCTGTGGGACAAATTCATGGCGTATTACGGCGGCGTATTCGAGGAGGGGGCATTGACGGCTAAGGAAAAGGCGCTGATCGCTTTCGCGGTCGCGCACGCCGTTCAGTGTCCGTACTGCATAGACTCCTACACGCAGACGCTGTTGCAGATGGGCGTGAATCGCGAGCAGATGATCGAGGCCGTTCACGCGGCGGCCGCAATCCGGGGCGGCGCGACGCTGGCCCACGGCATGCAGGCCAAGAACGTCGTCAAGCAGTTGGAGCTGTAACGCGATGGGCGCCGCAGATCCCGCGCGCATACAGGGCGTCTTTCCGTTCGCCGAACGGGAGGAATGCCAAAGCTTCGGCGTGACGCGCCGCGAACTCGACATCATGCAGGTGAATATCTGCAAACGCTGCAATCTGAGCTGCAAGCACTGTCACATAGGGGCCGGACCCGGTCGGACGGAGCGGATGGACAGGGATGTTATGGCGGCCTGCCTGCGGCTGTTCGCGCGGAACGCTTTTCGGACTTTGGACATAACGGGCGGCGCGCCGGAGCTGAACCCGGATTTTCCGTGGTTCGTCGCGGCGGCGGCCGAGCGCGGCATCCACACCATCGTCCGAACGAACCTCGCCGTCCTCCGCGAAGAGGGCTGTCGCCGCTTCCCCGCGTTTTACGCGGAAAAGAGGGTCGAGCTGGTTGCCTCTCTGCCTTATTATACCGAAAAAGACACGGACAGACAGCGCGGCGCGGGCGTCTTCGCCGCCTGTATCGCGGCGCTGCGGGAGTTGAACGATCTGGGCTACGGGCGCGATCCGGCTTTGACGCTGAACCTCGTGTACAATCCCGGCGGCGCTTTCCTGCCCCCGAACCAGCAGAGCCTGACTGCGGAATACAGAAAAAAACTCGCGGATGCGCACGGCATCGCTTTCAACAAGCTGTATGCCCTCACGAACAACCCGGTCGGGCGCTTCGGTGACTTTCTCGAAAGGAGCGGCAATCTGCCGGGCTATATGAAGCGCTTGGTCTCGGCTTTCAATCCCGCGGCTGTCGAAAGCATGATGTGCCGGAATCAGATATCGGTCGATTGGGACGGCGCGATATACGACTGCGATTTCAATCTGGCGCTGGGCTTGAAAGCCGATCTTCCGGGCGGCGTCTTGGATCTGACGGAGGCCGAGCTGCCCGTGCGGCGCATCGTCTTCGCCGATCATTGCTACGCCTGTACGGCCGGCGCGGGTTCGAGCTGCGGCGGCGCGACGGCGTAAGGAGCGGCCATGCGAATCGAAAAACGCCTGCGGGACATATTGGACAGAGCCTCCGCCGGCCTGTCGCCGGGGCGCGCGGACTGCGCCTATCTGCTGTCTTTCGACGAAAACGCCGCGGAATCGTATGAGATGCGCTCCGTCGCCGCGCGGCTCGTGCGCGGCGCAAACGACAACTCCGCAATCATACTGGGGCAGATCGGTCTGGAGGCGGCGCCCTGCCCCGGGAACTGCGGCTTTTGCTCTTTCGGCAAGGGCCACACGCAATTTCAAAAGAGCCGGATCGACGATGAAACGTTCATTTCCAAATTAAATGATTTCTGCAAGGACGGCGACCTCTACGGCCTGTACCTGATGTCCATGCACGAATACGATTTGGATTTCTTCCTCGACAAAGCGCGCCTCGCGAGAAAGCTGGCGCCCGCGACGACGCAGATCCTCTCGAACGTGGGCGACACGGACGCGGACGGCTTCAAGGAGATGAAGAAAGCCGGCATTACGGGCGTCTACCACGTCAGCCGTATCGGAGAGGGCGACGTGACCGATCTGGACCCGAAACGGCGCCTGCAGACCATGCAAAACGCGCTGGACGCGGGTCTTCAAATCTTCAGTTGCCTTGAGCCCATCGGACCCGAACACAGCATTGAAGAACTCGTGGAGAACATGTTTATCGGAATCGATCTCGGCTGCACCCAGCACGCCGCCATGCGCAGGGAACCCGTGCCGGGGACGCCTCTGGAAAATAAGGGCCAAATTTCAAATCTCAGACTTGGACAGATCGTCGCGACGGTGGCCCTCGCAACCCTTTCGCTGCCGAGCATGACCTATATGGGCGTACACGAGCCGAGCGAGATCGGCTACGTTTCCGGCGCCAACGTCGTCACGGCCGAAACCGGCGTCAACCCCCGCGATGCTGCGGCGGACACCGCTCACGGCAGGGGGATGGACATGGCCGCGTGCAGGCGTATGCTGCTCGACTGCGGCTTTCGTTACATCCGCCGCGGCGACGAGAGCAAGATCGCCTTGGCCGACACCGCGGCGACGGACGACAGCGTTAAGCGGTATTCGCCGCGGCCTTGACCGGACAGTTCTCAGCCGGGTTGCTGTAACCTTTAGCCGGCCGATTGTCCGCAACAATCCTCATTGCAGGAAATATGCCAAAAGTATATATGACCGGACCCCGGCTCCTTGATAAAGGATCGCTTTTCGACGTCCCTGCGTCCCGATAAGGGCCGAAAGCGATCATATTTTACCGGCAGTTGCCGCAAAACACGGGGGAATCGCGCCAAACCGGCGGAGATTCAGGAAAAACGCAAGAAAAATTCAATGTTTACAATTGGCAAAATGCAGGTATAATAATAGAATCATTGAAACGACAAACGGGGGATGGATTATGAAACGACAGGTATATCTGGACTATTCCGCAACGACGCCCGTAAAGGATGAGGTTCTGCAAGCGATGCTTCCGTATTTCACGCAGAATTTCGGAAACCCCTCAAGCCTGTATTCAATCGGGCAGGAGGCCAAGCAGGCGCTGGAGGAGGCGAGGGAACGCGTCGCCGCGCTGATCGGCGCAAACGTGCGGGAAATCTTCTTCACCTCATCGGGCACCGAAGCCGACAACTGGGCCGTGATCGAAGCCGCCGAGTCCCGCGCCAAAAAAGGCAAGCACATCATCACGACGAAGATCGAGCATCACGCCCTGCTTCATTCATGTGAATACTTAGAAAAAAAAGGCTTTTCGGTAACGTATCTCGACATAGACGGCGAGGGTTTTGTGGACCCGGCCCTGTTGGAACGCGCCCTTACGGACGAAACGACGCTGGTTAGCATCATGTTCGCGAACAACGAAATCGGAACCGTTCAGCCGATTGAGAAGCTGGCGGAGATCGCGAAGAAGCGCGGCGCACTGTTCCATACGGACGCCGTGCAGGCACTGGGAAATATCCCGATAGACGTGCGCGCGCTGGGCGTGGACCTGCTCTCCGTTTCCGCGCATAAGATCTACGGACCCAAGGGCATAGGCGCCCTGTACATTCGGAAAGGCGTATCCCTGCCGAGCCACGTACACGGGGGCGGGCAGGAGAACAAAAAGCGCGCCGGCACCGAGAACCTGACGGGCATCGTCGGCTTCGGCAAGGCGGCCGAACTGTCTGCGCGCGATCTGAACGCGCATATCGAGAAGCTGACGGAGCTGCGAAACTATTTCCTCGACAAAATCCGCGAGAATATACCCGACATTCAGGTCAACGGAAACCTGACGCACAGGCTGCCCGGCAATCTGAATGTTACGTTCAAATACATAGAGGGCGAGGCGCTGTTGCTGCTGCTTGACCTCGACGGCATCGCCGTGTCCACGGGATCGGCCTGTTCCTCGGCTTCCCTGACGCCGTCCCACGTCTTGACGGCCCTCGGCGTGCCTGTGGAGATGATCCACGGCTCGCTGCGCTTCACGGTGGGCGATTTCACGACGAAAGAGGACATCGACTACACGGTGAACTGCCTGATTAAGAATGTGGAGAAGCTGCGGAACATTTCGTCCGTATCGAAAGAGAAAGGCTGGTAAATGATGGCAATGCTCTATAACGACAAGGTAATCAAGCATTTCACGGACCCACACAATGTGGGCGAAATGCAAAACCCGGACGGAGAGGGAATATACGGAAGCCCGGTTTGCGGCGATATGATGAAGATCTCCATCAAGGTTGAAGATGACGTGATCGTCGATGCGAAGTTCAAGACTTTCGGCTGCGGTTCGGCCATCGCTTCCTCCAGCGTGGCTACCGACATGATCAAGGGCAAAACCATCGAGGACGCCCTGAAGATCACGAATCAAGACGTCCTTGACGAACTCGGCGGGCTTCCGTCCATTAAGGTTCACTGTTCGGTTCTCGCGGACCACGCCATCCGCTCGGCCATCTACGACTACGCGCGGCGGGCGGGGAAATACTACGCCGGTCTGGAGGGCTTCGATCCCAACGCGGACGAAGATGATCGGGAACACGGCTGCGATATGGAAAACAAATAGGCGCAGGGGCGTAAAGTGCCGCGCTCAAAACATCACGATGGCTCTGACCGGGCAGACGGGGGCGCAATAGCCGCAGCGGAGGCACAGGGCATAATCTACATCGGCAAGGGCATTTCTGTTGAAGTGCAGCGCGTGATTCGGGCATCGTTCGATACAGGCGCCGCAGCTTTCGCAGTCGCCCTGATCGACGTGGATTTTTTTTTCGCTCGTGTCGGGCCGATAGCCGGGATCTATGCGCCCTTCCGCGTATTCGATCATGCGGTCCGCCTCGTCGCGCCGGCCGATGCCCAGCATCATTGAGCTGATTCCGGGCAGTGCGGCTACGTAATCCAGGGCGGTCAGATAGTCACCGACGAGATTGCCGCCGCCGAACACTTTCATCGCAAAGACGCCGAGCCCCGCGTCCGCGGCTTTTTTGACGGCTGCCGCCATCTCATCCCTTTCGCCCGGACCCGCGCCTCTGCGGACGCCAAGCCCCTTGTAATTGATCAGCGCGAAAAGCACGTCCATCTCCGGGATCTCCGCCATCCTTTCGGCGACGTCGATGTGGTGCGTGGACGCGCCGACGGCCCGCACGAGCCCCTTTGCTTTCGCTTCGCACAGGGCTTCAAAGGCGCCCTGCCGGTTCGCGAAATCGTCACCGTGCCGCAGCTCGTGCAGCAGGAACAGCTCTATGACATCCCGGTCGAGTTCCCGTCGGGCTTCCTCAATCGCGTCCCGCATTCCGCGCGCGCTTGCCTGCAGGGATTTGGAAACGATGACGGGCGCGAGGCGCGTGCCGCGCAGGGCCTCTCTGATATAGGGATAGGTCCCGTAACACTGCGCCGTATCGATGAAGTTGACGCCGCGTTCCAAGGCGTAGCGCAGCAGCGCCGCGCCCTCGCTCACGGGCAGGTCAAGCTGTGTCCGGCCGACCGTCAAAACGCCGAAGCCGACAGGCGTAACCCGGATGCCGGTTTTTCCGAGTGTGTTTTTTTCCATTTCGGGGCGGCCTCCTTTGCCGCTGCGCGCGCGCACCGCCGCGCGCCTGATAGCAGTATAGCATATGCGGCGCGGCGCGGGACGATTTTTGTCGTGTTTTTTGTTTTTATGCGGCGCCCCGCTAATTTCATTGTGTTTTTTGCCGATATATAGTAAAATATATATATTGAACGGCTTTAAAAACGCAAGTGATTTTGACGTTTTTTTGTGCGGCTTCGGAGGTCTTATGGCGTTTGCCCCGATTGAAAAATTTAAAGCTTTTTTTCGCATTCCCGCTGCTCATGCCGCGGAGGATTCGGAGATCGAACGCGCGGACGCGGCGCCTGCGGCGACCGCTTCCGGCGGCGATGCCGGCGCGGACGGGGAAAGCGACGCGGCGCCGGCCGACCGGAGGACGAATATAAAATCCATCGAGGATCTGTTTTCCGAAGCCGGTCTTGCGCCGCAGTCTGAGGCCGAGGCGTCGACCGAGGCAGAGGACGCAAGCGGGCCGCAGGCCGAAACGCCGGCCGAGGCAGAAAGCGAAACGCCGCAGGCCGAAGCGCCGATTGCGGAGGACGCGACCGCGCCGCCGGCCGAGGCGGAAAGCGAAATGCCGGCCGGGTTCGACGTCGACGCAAGTGCCATCGAGAAC
>JAITAX010000127.1 GCA_031283865.1 Eubacteriales Family XIII. Incertae Sedis bacterium | reverse complement strand
CCGCAACCGACGCGCCCGCCGTTCCGCTCCCCGACGAATACGAGTACGACGAGGGCGCGCCTTGGCTCTATTACGATATGACGGAGGAGGAATACTACGAAGCGTTTGAGCCTTGGCGGGCCAAGGGGCAGACCGAAGAGGAATATTGGAACGAATACGAGAAAAACCTTGAAAAGGAAGCGAGAGAACGGCAATTGCGGGCTGCCGGCTTCACGGACACGGATATACCCAATGTCGTCGTCAACGGGCAGGCGCTGAATTTCACGGGCGCGAAGCCCCTTGCGCGGGATGGCGTTACGATGGTCCCGGCGCGCGCGGTCCTCGAGGCGCTGGGCGCGGAACTCAGCTATGACGGAAAGACCAAGACCCTGACCGACGCCGCAGGCGGCGCGACCGTCGCGTTTGCCGCGGGGAACCGCACGGTCGCCGTTACGAAAGACGGGCAGACGTCGGAGCTTGAACCGGCCGCCGCCCCCTTTCTCGACGCCGCGGCCGGCTCAATCTATGTGCCGCTGCGCGCCTTGACGGAGGGACTTGGCTTAGAGTTGTACTGGGACGACTTTTACAGGGTGGCTGAGGTCGTGGACCGGGAATCCCTGATCGCGGAGATCGACGCGGATTTCACGGTGTTCAACGCGCTGATCCAAAGCGAACTCGCAGGCGCGGCCGGCGCGCGCGCCTTGGAGCAAACGGAAAAGACGGATGTGAATTTCACGGCGGATTTGGAGGGCAGCTACAATCCCTACTATTACAGGGACGAGGACGGGCTTTTGGACGGAATGAAAGGTACCGCCAAGCTCGCGGGCGCGTTTACGCTCCTCTCCGGGCTGAGCGGTCTCGATCTCAAGGGCGAGGCGAAGCTGGCGATCAGCGGCTTTGATGACTTTCTCGGAGATCTGCGTCAAGACCCGGAGTTTAAACCCTTGCTCGCGAACCTCGAAAAGGGCGTGCCGCTCGAATTGCTCATCAATTACGATGAAGCGGTTTTCTATCTGCAACTGCCGCTGCTCGCGTACATAGACCCGCTTTTTGACAAGGACACGTGGCTCGCCTCGCGCGCCGAGGACTACGGAATCGACATCGGCACGCTGACGGCGCCGGTCATTGTACAAAAATTGCTTGCGAACGATGAAACGATTACGATAGGCGAGTTGCTGTACTTGGGTTTCTTTGGCAGCTACGCGCCCGCATCCTCCTCCTTTGGCTATGTCGGGGGCGTCGGCCCGAGTTACGGCTACAGCTACAGCGGAGGCAGTTTCAACCGCGCGAAAAACCTGCTCCGCACCGCCCGGCTGCTTGCGCCTTTCGTAGGCGACCTTTACATGGAGAAAGAGGGCGACACCCATGTGATCAGCCTGAACCGCTTGGAACTCTTCAATATAATCAAAAGGTTGTCGGCGGAAGAGAGTATGAACATCGGCGATCTCGCGAACTATGCGGAATTTCTCAAGACCGTACCCTCAGCCAACTACAGCCTGCGCATAAGGGAAGCGGACGGCGTACCCGCGTCAGCGGAGCTGACCGTCAACCTGAAACTCAAGATCGCCACCTATGACGATGAAGCGGAAGTCGTGGAGTTTCGTTACAATATGCGCGCGGAACCGCAGAAAGCGAGCGCGGATTACAGCATCACCGTTGACGCCCCGTCCGAAGCCGTGGAGGGTACGCTGCGCGTACACGCGGACGGCGTGAGCGCACCGACGGACGAAACGCCGCGCCCCGCGCCGCCGGCCGGCTCGAAAGTCGTTTCGACAGACGAACTCTGAACTTGAGCTGCGCCGCCCCATCCTCCGCCTTTGGGCAAGGGGAGGGGACTGCCGTTTTCGCATGACGGATCATGACGGATATCGAAAACAAAGAGCGACTGCCGCCGGCCCCGCCGGCGGCAGTCGCTCTTTTTGTGGCACAAAGGATGGGACGCGAACCGGGCGCGCGGGGCTTCGCTTACGCGGAGGCGCCGCCGCGCTCGAGGACTTCGGGATGTTTCTCCCAGTTGTTCGGGCTGTCTTCCCACAGCTCCGTGAAGTAGGCGTCCATATTGCCGTGCGAGGATGAATTTTTCGTGATCTGCGTGAGCACGAACATGCAGATGATCGACACGGGAAGCGCGACGTAGAGCGGCGACGCGACGAAAGCCGCGGGCAGGCCCGGGATCCATCCGAACTGCACCGCGTAGTATGCGATCATGCCCAAGATCATCGTAGAGAAAGTGGCGACTTTCGTTGCGCTTTTGGAGAACATCGTACACATGAAAGGCACGAAGAGCGCGCTTACCGCAGCCGCATAGCTGTTTGTGATGAGCGCGATGATGTCCGTCGCCCACAGCGTGATGCCTATGGTGCCGATGCCAATGCAGATCATGCAGACGCGGAACAGCAAGAGCGAACCCTTGTCGTCGAGCTTCCTCTTCAAGAGGGGCTTGATTACGTCCTCCGTAAGGCAGGTCGTCGAGCAGATCAGACAGGTGGAACTCGTACTCATCGTCGCCGACAGGATGGCGGCGAGCAGCAATCCCGTGAGACCGCTGGGCAAGAAGTCCATGATGAGCGAGGGCAGCACCATGTTGGGATCGCCTCCCGCAGGTCCGCCGTAGGCTTCAGGCATATGATTCATGCCGTAGAGGAAGAGCCCGCACATGCCCATGAGCACGACCATGACCGAAACAGGGATGTAGAGGAAAGGAACCATCAGGAAAGACTTGAACGCCTTATCCGCCGTCTGGATGGACGCCTGATACTGGAACGCCGCCTGCGCCACACCGCCTATCAGAATGCAGGGCAGGAT
>JAITAX010000125.1 GCA_031283865.1 Eubacteriales Family XIII. Incertae Sedis bacterium | reverse complement strand
TGGCAGGCGGCGGTCGCAATCCGAAGCCGGGGGAGATCAGCTTGGCGCACAACGGCGTGCTCTTCCTCGACGAATTTCCCGAGTTTCGCCGGGATGTGCTCGAAAGCCTGCGGCAACCGCTCGAAGACGGCACGATCACGATCACGCGGGCCGCGTGGACCTGTTCCTTTCCGTCGCGCTTTATGCTGGTCTGCGCGATGAACCCCTGCAAATGCGGCTGGTACGGCCATCCGAGCGGAAAGTGCAGTTGCTCCGAGGAAGCGGTCAAGGCATACGCGCGGCGCATATCGGGACCCATCTTGGATCGCATCGACATCTTTGCGGACGTACCCTCTCTGGTGTACGGCGATTTGGCGGGCGCCGCCAAGAGCGAGTCCTCCGCGGAGATCAGGGAACGCGTGACGGCGGCGCGCGACAGGCAACTCGTCAGGCAGGGGGCGCCGAACGCGCAGATGTCGGGCGGGCAGCTTGCGGAGCACTGCGGCCTAAACCGCGAATGCGCGGAACTCCTGCATGAGGCTTTCGACAAGTTCTCGCTCTCGGCGCGGGCGTACAACAGGATTTTGAAAGTGGCGCGGACGATAGCGGACTTGGCCGAAAGCCCGCGCATCGCGCCGCCGCATTTGACGGAGGCAATCCGGTACAGGAGTTCCGGTTTGTTGGACGCATGAACGAAAGATATCCCATTCAAATCGCGGATCGGGGCGACCCCCGCTACCCGAGGCTGCTCGACCTCATACAGAATCCGCCGCGCAGGCTCTGGTACAGGGGTGACCTGTCCTTGGCTGCGCGCGCCGCCGTCGCCGTCGTGGGCGCGCGCAAGGCCACGGAATACGGCAGATGGGTCGCGTTCAATCTCGCGAAAACCCTCGTCGAGTACGGGCTGGTCGTAGTCAGCGGCATGGCCTACGGCATCGACTCAGAGGCGCATCGGGGCGCGCTCGCGGCCGGCGGCAAGACCGTCGCCGTACTCGGCTGCGGCGTCGATATCTGCTATCCCGCCCGCAACGATAAACTGATGAATGAGATACTCGAAAAGGGCCTCATCCTCTCCGAATTTGAACCCGGCACGACGCCGCGCGACTTCACGTTTCCGCTTCGAAATCGCGTAATCAGCGGCCTTTCCGTCGCGACCGTCGTCGTCGAGGCCGGCTTGCACAGCGGTTCGCTGATCACGGCGGAGCGGGCGGCGGAGCAGGGGAGGAACGTCTACGCCGTTCCCGGCAACATCAACCGCACCATGAGCTTCGGCTGCAACAAGCTGATTCGGGACGGCGCGCTGCCCCTCGTCATGTTCGACGATATTGCAAAGGATTTGAAGCTCGTCAGGGCCGACGCCGCGCGAAAGCGCGTCGAAACGCTTGGCGTCGCCGAACGCGCGATCTACGCCGCCGTGTGCCGGCAGGGGGAACTGACCGTCGACGAACTTTGCATCGCGACCGGCATGTCGCCGCAGGATATAAACGGCGTCGTTACGGTCCTCGAGATGAAAGGCATCGTGGAAACGGCGCAGGGCCGCGTGTTCGCCTGCCCGTGACGGCCCCGGCGAAAGCCGGCTGCCGGCAACCGACCAAAAAAATCCGGAGAATTTTAAATTTTTTTGTCCGAATGCGGCTTAAAGGGTGTATAATACACAATATAGCATTCACGTTTGCCTATGTAACATTTTTTATAAAATGTTACATAGGCATTTTTTTGTTGAAATTTCAATGAAATCTCATGTCGAACCCATCTTCTCTCGATTTTTCGCGGGGGATTAAAGCATTCATTTCCCGTTGTAATTCCAACGATATTCGCGCTATGTAACATTTTATAAATTGTGTTACCTGCAATATCTGTCCGAAGCGTGCACGGACAATGCGGAACGACTTCTGCGTTTGCCGTCGGTGAGGTGGCGTTATGAAATATGCAATTGCGGCGGTTTTTACAATAACCGTCGTTTGGCAGGGCGGGTTTTCGGATATGGCGTGGTGCGTATCGGGTTTGGTCTTTGCGGTTTGCGCACTCTTTTCGACAAAAAAACTGCCTCCTCGCGTGCTTTTGTTCCCGTTCGCGGCGCTGATCCTGCTGTACGCGGCTTCATCCGTACTGCACGGCGCACATTTTGAAAGCGCTGTGCAAACGGCAAAACCGATCATCGCGTTTCTGGCTCTGATCGTGCTGTACAACGCGAAATTGCCCGATATGTATTCTATGGTATTGACGATGGGCGTCATTGCCGCAGTGCTCGGAATCGCGACCTTTTTCGGAGTGATCGATTTCCCGGGCGCGCGCTTCAACGGCAGGTTGCAGGGCACGTTTCAGTATGCGAACGCCGCGGGAATATTCTTCGCGGTATGCGCGTTTTTGACGCGGACGGGCGTGCGGTCACGCAGGCGGCATCTCGCACTCCTGTTCGAATTTGCGCTGCTGCTCACGCAGTCTGTCGGGGCGATTGCGACCTATGTCCTCGGCTGGATGCTGTTTGCGTTTACGGCAAAAAGGTGGAATGTGTTCGCTGCGCTGTT
>JAITAX010000122.1 GCA_031283865.1 Eubacteriales Family XIII. Incertae Sedis bacterium | reverse complement strand
CCCGTCGCCCTTGTATGCGGACAACTCGAGGATGGCGTCGATGGACTCCCGCTTCGCGTCGTCTATGAAGCCGCAGGTGTTGACGAGAATCACGGAGGCTTCGGCGGGATCGTTCACCGTAAGGTAGCCCGCGTCCTCCAAGACGCCCGCCGCGAACTCGGAATCGCAGAGATTCTTCGAACAGCCCAAGGTTTCTATGTATATCGTCCTCATAGGGATTCGTCCGCTTCCGCAAGGCTGTCCCGCGCGGCGTACAGTTCTTCTTCGCTCATCAGCACGGTCCTCGGCCTGCTGCCGTCGGCCGGCCCGATGATGCCGCGCGCCTCCATCATCTCGATCAGGCGCGCCGCCCTGTTGTAGCCCACGCGGAAACGCCGCTGCAACATGGAAGCGGAGGCCTGCTTTGCGAGCACGACGGTCTCCACGGCTTCGGGCAGCAGATCGTCGTCCCCCTCTTCGTCGGGCAGGGCGTTCGCGCCGCCCGTTTCGATGGTGTTCATCACGTCGTCCGCGTATTCGGGTCCCATCTGCTTCTTCACGAACTCTATGACGGCGTGAACCTCGCTGTCGGACACAAAGGCGCCCTGCACGCGGATGGGCTTGTCGCGCCCCTGGTCCTTGAACAGCATATCGCCCTTGCCCATCAGGTGTTCGGCGCCCGACATATCGAGTATGGTTCTGGAATCTACCTGCTGCGACACGGCAAACGCGATCCGCGACGGGATGTTGGACTTAATCAGGCCCGTGATTACATCCACGGAGGGGCGCTGCGTAGCCACGATGAGGTGCATACCGGCCGCGCGGGCTTTCTGTGCGATGCGGCAGATGGCTTCCTCCACCTTGGCCCGCGCCTCCATCATCAGATCTGCAAGCTCGTCTATGATAATCACGATCTGCGGAAGCAGGGCCTCGGTCTCCCCGCGCTCCCGCATGAGTTTATTGTAGGATTCGAGATCCCGCACGCGCTCCTTGCCGAGCTTTTCATAGCGGTCGTTCATCTCCGTAACGGCCCAGTTCAACGCGGCCGCCGCCTTGCCCGACTCCGTCACGACAGGGACCAGCAGATGCGGAATCCCGTTGTAATTGCCGAGTTCCACGACCTTGGGGTCGATCAGGATCAGCCGGACCTCGTCGGGACGCGCCTTGAACAGCAGGCTCATGATGATGCTGTTGATGCAGACGCTCTTGCCGGAACCCGTCGAGCCGGCGATGAGCATATGCGGCATGGATTTCAAATCCGCGACGATGCTGTTTCCCGAGATATCCATGCCGACGGCAAAGCCGATCTTCGAGTCGGCGCTTTTGAACTCGCGGGACTCCAGAATGTCGCGCAGCACGACCACGTCTATGCGGTCGTTCGCCACCTCTATGCCGACGGCGGCCTTGCCGGGTATGGGCGCTTCGATGCGCAGGCTCTTCGCTTCGAGGTTCAGGGCGATGTCGTTTTCTATGCGTTTGATGCTCGCCACCTTCACCCCGACGCCGGGTTGCAATTCGTAGCGCGTGACCGCCGGACCCACCGTGACCTGTATCACCTTGGCGTCCACGTCGAAATTCCGCAGGGTCTGTTCGAGCTTCTGCGCCATGAGGCGCGGATCGCTCCCGCCCTCTTTCGCGCGGCGCGCAGGCCCGTTGTTCAGAAGCCCCGTGTGCGGCAGCTCGTAAGCCGGCGGCACGAGCGGCGCGTTGTGCGCGGACCGCTCCGGTTCGTCTTCGGTATGCTTGTCCGGGAATATCGACAGCGAGGAGAAAGGATCCGCGTCATCGGCGAAGCGGCGGGCGGGCGCGGGAACTTCGCCGTCGCCGCCGTCCATGGCCGCCGCGAGAGCCGTCGCGAAATCCGAAGCGCTCTCCGCCTCTGCGTCCGCAGAAGCGGTCGGCGCGGTCTCGCCGGATTCAAGTCCCATGCCCGGCGCGGGCTTCGAGGGCGGTTCTATGCCCGTCCCGGCGGAGCTGTCGTCGCTGTATTCCGTGTTGATATAGTCCACGATGCGCGTCTGTTTGAGAGCCGTACCCGCCTTGCCGGACAGGATGCTCGCCGGCTGCGCGTCGTCCGCCGCGGGCGCCGTCTGCCGCTGCGCCTCCTCAGCCGCCTCATTTTCCGCCGCTTCCGCAGCGGACATCGTCGCGTTTGCCGCAGCGAGGATCTTGCGTTCCGCGCGTTTCGCCTTGAGTTTGTCGAGCAGCTGCGAAATCGGCGTGTTTATGACGAGCAGGAGGGAGATCAATATGCCGGCGCCGCAGAGGATATAGAGTCCCGGCTTGCCGATCAGCTTAATCAGGCCCATGCCGATCAGTTCTCCGAAAAAGCCGCCGCCCTTTCCGTCCGCGCCCCTGTCGAAGATCTGCGACAGCGACGAAAGGCCGAAGCCGGAATCGTCGGCGACAAACCTGCTCGCGTTGATGACCGTCAGAAGCAGGAAGATCAGCGCCCAGAAGAACACCGACCGGCCGCTCAGCCGGGCCGCTTTTTTCGCGAAGAGCAGCACGCCGTACACGATCATGTAATAGGGCAGCACATAGCCCGTGAAGCCGAAACAGCCCTTGAGCAGCGTCTGCATCGCCTCGCCGAAGCGGCCGGCCGCGCCCGTTTGCAGGGCCACGATCAGGAAAGCGCCCACGGCTGTCAGCACGATGGCCCATATCTCGTCGCGAAGCCGGCCCGGCCGCTCGGTCGCGGGCGTCCGCTGCGATTTCTGCTCCGCCGGCCCTTTCTTTTCCCGCTCGGCGCGGCGCGCGGGTTTTGTTTTCGTTTGCTTTTTCTCTGTCATCCTCGTCTCCGGCGCCGACGGGCGCCGCTTGCAGGGCGTCCGTCGGCGCGTCATCCTCTACAGAAACAGCGCATACGCGATCACAGCCGCGCCGAGCGCCCACGTGTAAAATGAAAAATATCGAAGCTTTCCCGTCGAAACGACGCGAATCATCGTCTTGATCGCAAAAAATCCCGAAAGCATTGAAACGACGACGCCCACGCCTAGGGGCGGCAGCAGGACGATCTCCACGCCGGCGCCGAAGGCGTCGGGCGCCTCGAGGACGACCGCGCCGAGTACGGAGGGTATCGAAATCAAAAAGGCGAAGCGCACCGCAAGCTCGCGTTTCATGCCTGAAGCCAGTCCGCCCGTGATCGTGGCGCCCGATCTGGAAATGCCGGGACACAGGGCAATCGACTGCATGACGCCGACGAAGAAAGCGTGGCGAAACAGCGTGTCGGATACGGAACGATTCCCGCGGCCCATGCGCTCCGACAGGAACATCATGCAGCCCGTAATCAAAAGGCCCGCGCCGACGGCGACGAGCGAGCCGTAGAGCGCCGAAAAGACATCCCGCAGCAACAGCCCGGCGCACGCGGTCGGCACGGTCGCGACGAGGATCATGAAGCCCAGACGCCGCGTTTCGTTCGCGTTCACGCGCGGCCCCCGCCCCGCGAAGATATCCGCGATTACAGCGCCGAGTTCGCGCAGCAGCGCCCCTATATCCTTATAGTACACGAAGAAGATCGAAAACAGCGTACCCAGATGCAGAAGCGTCGCGAAGAACAGGACCCTGTCCTCGTCGATCCCGAAGAAATATTCGAGCAGGGCCAGATGGCCGGAGCTGCTGATCGGCAGAAATTCCGAAAGGCCCTGCGCGAGGCCCAGTACGACGGACTCCCAAAACGTCATATGTCAAATTCCCTTTCTCGCGGCTTTCTCCCGCAGTTGCAAATGTATAATCCGCGTTCTCTGCGGTTATTATACCATATGATGAGAATTAAATTATTAATAAAAGGAAATAATTTTATTACGAATATGTGAAGAATCCGCGAAAGCATTTGCACATTGCGGCGCATACGTATATAATATCTTAAAATATTCGAGCAGACGAAAGGAGCATCCGAAAAAAATGCAGAGAAAACCCAATTTGGCCGTCGTGGGCGCGACGGGGCTCGTCGGCGGAACATTTCTCAAGGTTCTTGCGGAGCGAAATTTCCCGTATGAAAACCTGTATCCTATGGCTTCGGCCAAGTCCGCGGGTGCGAAAATCAATTTCTGCGGGCGCGAATACACCGTGGAAGAGCTTACGGAGCGGTCTTTTGACAAACCCATTGACATCGCGCTGTTCTCGGCGGGCGGCGCCGCGAGCGAAAAGTTTGCGCCGATTGCGGCTGCGAAAGGCGTTGCGGTCGTGGACAACAGCAGCGCTTGGCGCATGGACGCGAACGTACCCCTCGTCGTACCCGAGGTGAACCCGCAGGAGATCGCGAAGCACAAGGGCATCATCGCAAATCCGAACTGCTCCACGATACAGGCCGTCGTCGCCCTGAAACCGCTCTACGACCGCTACGGAATCAAGCGCATCGTGTATTCCACCTATCAGTCCGTTTCCGGTTCGGGGATCAAGGGCATACGCGACTTGGAGGAGGGGCTCAAGGGCAATGACCTCAAGGCCGCCTACCCCCACGCAATCGCGGGCAACTGCCTGCCCCACATCGACGTCTTTCTCGATAACGGCTACACGAAAGAAGAGATGAAGATGATTCACGAGACGCACAAGATACTCGGCGATGACCGCATCGCCGTCACGGCGACGACCGTTCGCGTGCCGGTGTTCAGCGCCCACAGCGAATCCATCAACGCGGAACTCGAAAAACCCTTTGAGCTTTCGGAGGTCCGGGCGCTGCTCGCAGCCGCCCCCGGCATCGTCGTGATCGACAACCCGGCCGAGAACGCCTACCCGCTGGCGCGCGACGCCGCCGGCCGCGATGAGGTGTTCGTCGGCAGAATCCGCCGCGATTTCAGCGTCGAGAACGGCCTGAACCTCTGGGTTGTGGCCGACAACATCCGCAAAGGAGCGGCGACCAACGCCGTGCAAATTGCTGAGAAATTACTTGAAATTTTGTAACGTTTACCCTGCAAGCGCGCGCGGCGCGGCAGCCCGCGGGGCGGCGCGCGGCGCGCGGGACGCGATTTCGCAAATCAGGAGGCTCTCATGTTAAGGATCATTCTAAACGGCGTCAACGGCAGGATGGGCAGCGCGCTGCGCACCGCAATCGAAGCGGAGGCGGATCTGCAGATCATCGCCGGCTTCGACAAGAAATTCGGCGGCGAACCGCTGCCTTTCAAGTTCTACACGAATCCGGAGGACTGCGCGCACGGCGCAGACGTCGTCATAGATTTTTCGCATTTCACGGCCATACCCGCCCTGCTGGAATACTGCCTGCGCACAAAGACGCCCGTCGTCGTCGCCACGACCGCCCTCGGCGAGGCCGAGCGCGCGCTCGTCGAAGACGCCGCCGCAAGGATTCCCGTATTTCACAGCGCGAACATGTCTCTCGGCGTGAACGTGCTGCTGCACGCGGCGAGGCTCGCCGCGCCCGCGCTCGAATCGGATTTCAACATTGAGATCGTCGAGAAACACCACAAGGAGAAAACGGATTCGCCGAGCGGCACGGCCCTGCTGATTGCCGAAGCGATCAACGATGCCCTTGCGGTAAAGAAAGATTTCGTGTTCGGCCGGCACGGCAAGGACGACGACTGCAAGATAACGGAGCTGGGCATACACGCGGTGCGCGGCGGCGCCCTGCCCGGAGAGCACAGCATCCTCTTTTTGGGACCCGATGAGGTGATCGAATTTAAGCACACGATCTTCTCTCGAAACGTCTTTGCCCTCGGTGCCGTGAACGCCGCCCGCTTCCTCGCGGGGAAGCCGCCGGGGCTTTACAGCATGGACGATCTGCTCTCCGCGGCCTCTGCCTGAAGAAAGCGCACAAAAAAAGGCGCTGTACGAAACAGCAACCCATTTTTTACGAATGCCCGCCGCCGCCCGGCTCGGTTTACGACTCGGAGGCGACGACTTCTTTTCCGTTGTAATAATTGCAGTTGGGACACACCCTGTGCGGAAGCT
>JAITAX010000011.1 GCA_031283865.1 Eubacteriales Family XIII. Incertae Sedis bacterium | reverse complement strand
CCTGATCGGCACGGCGCGTTTGCGCCGCGGAGGTTGCCTTACGATGAATGTAACCAAATATTTTGCTTGGTCCAATGTCCTGATAGCCGTTTTGGTTGCGGGTCTGCTGTTCTTTGGGGATATTGTGCTGTTCACGCTGGCCTGCGTCACGATCTTCGTCGTTGCTTCCGCGCGGACCGTGGTGTCCTCCGCGAGTATCGAAACGAAAGCCTGCATGATCGTCGTTTATTTCATGATTATGATCGTGCAGATTGCGACGGACGTGAACGTGGTGTTTGCCGCAGAAAACGCGATGTGGATCGAGCAATTTGCGCGCAGGCTGTTCGGGACGGCCATCCTCTTTCTGCCCCTGTCCATCAGCCGCTATGTCAGCGCCGGCAAATACTCCGTCTTTTACCTCCCCTCCATACAGGAGGCGGCGACCATCAGCTTTTCCGAGTTGGACGCGGGCATCGACACGGTGAAAAGGACCATGGAACGCTTGCGCCAAGCGGGGAAAAGCATGTCGTCGAAAAATCTGAGAACCGTCTTCGACGATCTGCCCCGCCACGATTCTTTCCGCTATATCAACAACGGCAGCCTGACGGCGGCCTACTTTGCCGAAGCCGCCAAAAGCCTTGCGGACCCGCATATCTACATCGTCATATCCAACACGGGGAGCGTTGCGAGCGAGATCATCTCCGTGTTCACGCAGCGGCAGTACAACCACGCATCCCTCTCCTTTGACAGGGAACTGCGAACCATCATCAGCTACAACGGCGGCGAGAGGGTCTATCCGCCGGGCCTGAACCGTGAAATGGTCGCTTTCTTCAACAAGAAGCCGGGAGCGTCCATATTGATCTACAGCCTGGAATGTTCGAAACATCAAAAGAAGAATATCTTGGACAAAGTAGAAGAAATCAATAGGGAGGGCAGCGCATACAACCTGATGGGCTTAGTCCTGAAGTATTCGCACAAGCCAAACATCATGTTCTGCTCGCAGTTCGTCTACAAAATGCTCAATTCCGCCGGGCTTTCCTACTTCGCCAAGGCGGACGGCAACGTGCGCCCGACCGATCTGATTGAACTCGATTATTACAAAAAACTGCGCTTCGTGCACGAGATTAAACTCAACTGAACGGCGGCGGGGGTGCCGTATTCACGGATTCCGGCGCCCTGCCCTATACCGTCAGACTGCCGCGGAACGACGCGAGCGATGCGCGGGAAATCTTTCGGCGCCGTCCGGCGCGCAAAAAAAAGACGCGGGGCTTGAGCGGTCGCAAAATCAGCTCCAAAACAGGTGGATCAAGGCGACGCAAGCGGGAATGGTAACGACGCTGATCAACGTGGAAAGGCCGACGAGCCTCGACGCGTATGCGGGTTCGACCTCGTAATCGTTCGCGAGAATGGACGTCTGCATATGGCAGGGCATCGTCGAGGACAGGAGGAATACCCAAAACGGCAAGCCTTTCACGCCGAAAGCGTACAACAGGCCGATCATGATGAGCGGGCTGAGGAGGAATTTGCCGATGAGGATTGTGATTTCGTCCGCGGCGATGCGGGGAAAGCCTTTCGCGAATGCCGTCAGATTCGCGCCGATCACGAGGAGCGACAGCGGGACCGTCAGGTCGGCCAAGTAGCCGAGCGCCAAATCGAGTACGACGGGCAACTTGATGCCGGCCTGCACCAAGGCGGCGCCGGCGACAACGCCGATAAAGCCGGGGTTGAAGATGTTCGCCAAAGAAACGCCGCGCCGCGCAGGCTTCGTCGGCGCCCCGGCTTTCGGGGCGGCGCTTCCGTTCCCCGTCCGCACGGGCGCGGCGGCGGAAATCTGCGCCACGCCGAAGCTCCAAAAGGCCGCGAGGATTACGATGTAATACGCGAACAGAAATGGCACGCCCGCATCCCCGAACACGATTTGATTGATGGGCAGGCCGATGAAGATCACATTTGAAAAGGCAAACGTCACCTCGAAGATCGTCTTTCGGCCCGCTTGCAGCCGCAGCGCGCGGGACAGAGCTTTCGCGAGAACGAATTGCGCGAGGATGTGCAGGAGGGAGATGAGCAGGAGCACGGGGGAATCGTGCAGCAGTTCCCTCGAAAACCGCTCCGTAATGCTCGTAAGGGCAAGACAGGGCGCGGCGGCCTTGACGACGACAAAAGACAGGGCCGCCGGCGTCCGGTCAGGCCAAAGTCCGCGCAGTTCCAAGACGAAACCGACGGCAAAGATCAAGAGGATAACCCCCACGCTGATCAGGCCGCTCATAGGCAATACTCCTGACGGCGAATTTTTTCGACAGGACGCAACCGAAAGCCGCTATACCCATGATAAAGCACGGCTGTGCGATTTGTCAATGTTTTATCAATCATTGCGGCGCAATTGCGACACAAACCGGCGCGGGGCGGCGCGGGCGACGGCGGTTCAATGCCTGCAATTTGCGGCGGCGAGGCGGCGGCAAAGGTTCTCACGGCAAAGGTCGATTCCAATAAATCCCTGTTGACATTTCACAACGCGCTATAGTAGAATATATGAGCGTACCGCCCTAACCCGGCCGGCAGAGTACATCCTTACCAAGGCGGAAGTCGGATGAATAAAGGGTGAATAAAAAGTGAATATGCTGCCCTAACTCAGTCGGTAGAGTACCTCCTTGGTAAGGAGGAAGTCGGCGGTTCAAGTCCGCTGGGCAGCTCCATTTTCCTTGAAACTGTGCGTTTTTGCGTTGTGAGCACAGAAGTCGCAGTTTCTTTTTTGCTCTTTCCTTTCACCGAAACCCTCCTTTCGTGTAAGCATAATTATAAAACATTTTCGCAAGTCCTGAATGTCTATCACAAGTTCGACTCCGTTTTCGCTTAAAAAAAGTCTATTTAAAAAAACAACCTTGACACTTCCTTCAAATGATCTCGACATTTTCGATCAAAAAAAGGATTATACTGTGTCAGAGCAATGCGATTCAGCATAAAATCAAGGAGTTCCGCTGTTCTCTTTCGAATTTGAATCAAGGATCAATATTCGGTTTCATCGGGAAATCGGCAAATGAAATCATACGCGAATCGGGCATACCGTTATTCGTTTGCCGACTTGGAAATGAAAGTATATGTTGCGGATGACGGAGTGACATTGTATAATCGAGACGACCCGGAGAAATATACAGTAAGAGTGAATGCGGAAGCAGAGTTGCGAGCATACCGAATAGATTATTGTAGAGTTTCGTAGAAGATGAGGTGGATTATATGGGCATTAGCTACAAGAAATTATGGAAACCCCTTATCGACAAAGACTTAAAAGAAGAAGGACTTGCCGGGTTTGGCAGGCATAAGCACATCGTCTGTTACAAAACTCAATAAGAACATGAACGTAAGTACCGAGATTCTCGAAAAGGTTTGCAGAGCCTTGAATTGCGACACCTCCGATATTATGGAGATGACCGAAGATATTCCGGGTAATATTGAATATATGCACGAGAAAACGAAATGATAGGAGGCGTGAGTTGTGGAAAGCCAAATTATCGAATGGAAAGAATCGTGGCGTGACGAACACCTCAAATGGATTTGCGCCTTTGCTAATACGCAGGGTGGGACATTAATAATAGGCAAGAACGACAAGGGTAATATAGTCGGACTCGGTAATACAGAGAAACTGTTAGAAGACATACCAAATAAAATTCGTAATGCTTTGGGTATTGTTCCATCCGTCAATCTTCTAAACGAGAATGGCAAATATTATATTTCTATCGGAATTGCTTCATACGATTATCCTGTCAGTTACCACGGTAAATTCTATATACGCTCCGGCAGTACAACGCAGGAACTTGGTGGAAATGAGCTTACAAATTTTGTGCTTAGAAAATACGGTAAGACTTGGGATAGTATCACTGAACCACAGGTAAGCGTGTCTCAACTTGATACAACCGCGTTCAGAAAGTTCCGTGAAAAGGCTCTTGCCGCTGAAAGATTGAAAAAAGTTGATTTAGAAATCAATGATGGAACGCTTCTCGATAGCCTTATGTTGACCGAAGGCGGCAATTTAACTCGTGCCGCTATTTTGCTTTTCCACGACAACCCGGAGCGTTATGTATTCGGAGCGTTTGTTAAAGTCGGATATTTTGATAATGATGCGGATTTGCGGTATCAAGATGAAGTTCACGGTCCGCTTATAACTATGGCTGACAGAGTGGTGGAAATCATTTATCAGAAATACTTCAAAGGGATTATCAGTTACGAGGGATTGCAGCGGATTGAGGACTTCCCCGTACCGAGGCCGGCAATGCGCGAGGCCGTGTTGAACGCGATAGTACACCGCGACTACACTACAGGTATCCCGATACAAATTAAGATATTTAAGGATAGAGTTATCATCTATAACGACGGCAGACTGCCGGAGAACTGGACAATCAGTGATTTGCTGTCCACACATAGATCACGTCCGCATAATCCCAAGATTGCGAACACATTCTTTCGTTCAGGTATGATTGAAACTTGGGGACGCGGCATTGAACGCATAACAACAACCTGTAAAGATGCCGGCAAGCGTGAACCTCTGTTTGAGGCATCTTCTTCCGAAATCAAGGTCACATTTTTCACCGATGCCAACATCGGAGAAAACATCGGAGATAGCATCGGAGTAAATGAAACCGCTCAGAAAATCATAGAACTCATGCGAAAAACGCCAACAATAAGTGCGAAAGCCATCGCCGCCGAAATCGGTATTGCAAGACGAAATGTGGAAACGAACATCAGCGTCTTGAAAAAAGCGGGGTTTGTGGAGCGTATTGGCCCGGCTAAAGGTGGGCATTGGGTCGTGCAGTTGACAAAATAACATTTTATAAACGAGGAGGAACTTCTGCCTTTCGGGCAGTAAGGACAAGATGATAAATTGAAGAACATCGTCTACTTGGAATTGCTTCGTCGCGGGTATCGGGTCAATATCGGAAAGATAGATGAAAAAGAGATTGACTTCGTTGCGACAAAGCAGGATTCAAAGGAATACTATCAGGTAGCGATGACCGCGCTTGACGAATCTGTGAGAGAGCGTGAATTGGCGGCTTTGGGCGGGGGAATGTTACAAAAAAAAGACAAAAGCGACTTTCCCATTGACACAGCGGGGGAATTGCGTTAAACTTGCTTTCATATTTCAGGCAAAGACGCCGAGGATTTTTTTCTTGGCGTCTTTTTGTATTTTGAACCCGGCGATTTCCTGTGCGATTCGACTTCTCGCGGACGGGCTTTCGCCGCCGGGTTCGCATCCGGATATCCCGCATTCCCGGAAAACGCGCGTCACATATTTATAATGCCTGAAATGCAACTACGTATCTGTACTTATTTAT
Organism: Eubacteriales Family XIII. Incertae Sedis bacterium; assembly: GCA_031283865.1. Taxonomy (GTDB): domain Bacteria; phylum Bacillota; class Clostridia; order Peptostreptococcales; family Anaerovoracaceae; genus JAITLA01. The sequence continues at coordinate 3,475 of JAITAX010000011.1, read as the reverse complement.
TATGCAATTCAGAGAATGCGGGGTTTATGCACAAAGGCGTGCGCTTCCGAGACGGAAACGCGCGTTTTTTGTTTTCACAGCAGGAGGTGATCTCATGTATTCATCCGTCAATACGATCTGGGTTCTTCTCGGAGCGGCCCTCGTGTTCTTCATGCAGCCGGGCTTCGCCATGCTCGAGGCCGGTCTCATCCGCGCGAAGAACGTCGGCAACATCATCATGAAGAACGTGATCGATCTGTCGCTCGGTTCCATCGTGTACTGGATCGTGGGCTTCAGCATCATGTTCGGCGTTTCCAACGCGGGAATCATCGGCACGCCGGATATTTTCCTGTTCGGTGACACCCTCGCAAACATTGCGCCGGACGGCGTCAGCCCTTGGTCGTTCTTCATATTCCAGACCGTGTTCGCGGCGACCGCGGCGACCATCGTGTCGGGCGCGATGGCGGAACGCACGAAATTCTCCGCCTACTGCATCTATTCGGTGGTAATCAGCCTCATCGTCTATCCTCTGTCGGGACACTGGATCTGGGGCGGCGGCTGGCTTGCGGAACTCGGCTTCCACGACTTCGCAGGCTCCACGGCCGTACATATGGTCGGCGGCGTCGCAGGCCTCGTCGGCGCGGCCATGGTCGGCCCGCGCATCGGCAAGTATTCGAAGAGCGGGAAATCCCGCGCCATCCCGGGACACAGTCTGTCCCTCGCGGCCCTCGGCGTGTTCATCCTGTGGTTCGGCTGGTTCGGCTTCAACGGCGCTTCCACCGTGTCGGCGACGGGTGATGACGTTCTCGCTTTAATGGGCATCATCTTCACGAATACGAACCTCGCGGCGGCGGCCGGCGCGGCGGCGGTCATGGTTATCACGTGGATCCGCTACAAGGGTCCCGATGTTTCCATGACGCTGAACGGCGTGCTGGCCGGGCTTGTGGGCATCACGGCCGGCTGCGACGCGGTCAGCGCGACGGGCGCCGTCCTGATCGGCCTGATCTCCGGCGCGGCTGTAGTCATAGGCGTAGAGATCATAGACAAAAGCTTCAAGGTGGATGATCCCGTCGGCGCGGTGGGCGTTCACTGCGTATGCGGCGCGGTCGGAACCCTTTGCGTGGGTCTGTTCGCGGTCGACGGCGGGTTGTTCTACGGCGGCGGCGCGGGTCTCCTCGGCGTGCAGGCGCTCGGCGTGATCGCCGTGGCGGCTTTGGTCACAATCGCGATGCTCATCACCTTTTCCGTCATCAAGGGCATCGTCGGTCTCAGGGTGACGAAAGAGGAAGAAATAGAGGGCCTTGACATTCACGAGCACGGTCTCGAAAACAGCTATGCGGATTTCATGCCGCTCTCCGGCAACGGCCGGCCCGCGGAAGTGGCCCCTGCCGCACCCGGCGCCCCTGCCGCGCCCGTCGAGGCGGCGATTCCCGTTACGGATACGCGCGACGCGGGCGGCGAAACACCCAAAGCCCCCAAGATGACGAAGATCTCCATCATCACGCGGCAGAGCATGTTCGAGCCCCTTGAAGCCGCGATGAGCGCCATAGGCATTACGGGCATGACTATGACGAATATACTGGGTTACGGCGCACAGAAAGGCCATCCCGAATTTTATCGCGGCGTAGAGGTGCAGGCGCGCCTGCTGCCTAAGATCCGCGTTGAGATCATCGTCTGCAAGGTACCCGTGCGCACCGTCATCGAAACCGCGAAGAAAGCGCTTTACACGGGCAGCATCGGCGACGGCAAGATCTTCGTATACGATGTCGAGAACGTGATTCGCGTGCGAACCGGAGAAGAGGGCTACGACGCGCTGCAGGACGACTGAAGGATCTACGCGCTGCTTGATCGGCTCAAAAGAGAACGCCGGCACGCGCTTTTGCCGGATTGACCGGATAAAAAAGCGGCGGGGCTGCGCCTCGCCTCTTTTTCATATCCCCGTGCGAACGCGTGCCGCCGGCACGCGCGGAAGAAAGCCTATCGCCGGTCCTTGCGCGCGTATGCCGCGCCGAACAGGAGAAACTCCGTCTCCGCCGGCGTGACATCCCTGTATTTGGCTTTCGCGGCGATGAAGAACACCACGCCGAGAATCACCCAGCCGAGAACCAGGAACCACTCGACGGGCAGCAGGGCGCCGGGACCGACCGGAAGATACAGATAGAGGAAAAATCCCGCGACGCAGATTGCGAGCACCCCGATGACCGGACCGCCCTTGACCTTGTACGGGCGAACGAGCCCCGGCTCCGTTTTGCGCAGCACGAGAAAGGACAACGCGACCATAAAGTAGGCCACAACCGTACCGAAAGCGCTCGCGTCCACGAACCACACCAAGGCGGACTTGCCCATCAGCGGCGAAATGCACGTAATCAGCCCGACGAGGATGATGGCGGCCGTGGGGGATTCAAAGCGCGGGTGAACCTTTCCGAACGCGGCGGGCAGCATCTTCGCCCTGCCCATGGAGAAGAGCACCCGCGTGGCGCCCACGATGAAGCCGTTCCAGCTCGTCAGTATGCCGCACATGGCCGCTATAATCATGAACTTGCCGAAAATCGGACTGCCCATCGCAAAGGCAAAGGCATCCGCAACGGGTATGCCGGCCGGGTTTTCGCGCACATCCGCAGGCGCCGCCATCGCAATGCTTATAATCATGAGTACGTACCAAGCAGCCGCGAGGCAGATGGAGAATATGAGAATTTTTGCGATCTTGTTCAGCGGGATATTCATCTCCTCCGCGGCCTGCGGGATGACGTCAAAGCCGACGAACATGGCGGGCACCATGAGGATGACGGCCACAAGGCCCTGCGGCGTCGTGAAAGCGGGGAGCATATTCGCGACCGAGCCGTTCACAACGCTGCCGAAGAAGAACGCGATGCCACCGATGCCGAGGGCCAGCGTGGCGAAAGTCTGGAAGATTGCGGCGGATTTGATGCCGCGATAATTCAGGATTGCAAGGATAAGGCCGCCCGCCGCACCGACGAGCACCCATGAGATGTACACGTCAAAGCCGGCGATGTTCCACAGGTAGCCGAAGCGCGGAATGGGCAGAATGTAATCGATCGCGGTGACGAAAGCCGGACCCTCCCACGCGGCCACCCCCACGTAGGCAAAGGCGATCATCCAGCCCGTAATCCACGAGGGTATGTAGCCGAGGCCGCGATAGGAAAATACGAGCTCGCCGCCGGCCAGCGGAAGCGCGGGCGTCAACTCCGCGTAGGTCAATCCGACGAAGATGCAGAGAACGGCGCCGATTACGAAAGCCAAGATCGCTCCCGCGATGCCGGCCAAGCCCACCCATGTACCCGCCAGCATAATCCAGCCCCAGCCGATCATCGTCCCGAAAGCCAGTGCAAGCACATCCCGATTGTTCATGGCCCGCTTCAATTCCTGTCTTTGCAAGGTTTGATTTTTAGTGTTTTCCATTTTCTCGAATCCCCCTTTTTTTCTTTTATAATAATAAATAATATTTTTGTCGGGCGTTTTTTTTCGCAGACGCCGC
>JAITAX010000265.1 GCA_031283865.1 Eubacteriales Family XIII. Incertae Sedis bacterium | reverse complement strand
CTTGACGATGTGATGGCAGAGGTAGGTCGTGACGGTGTGCAGCGCTGCGCAGAACGCATTGTAATCCTCCCCGCGTCCCGTGACAGGTTCGTTCCCGGCGAGGCCGTTGGCGATGACGGCGACCGTATCGTTCGTGGAGGTGTCGCCGTCTATGCTGATCTGATTGAAGCTGTCCTTGATGTCCTCGCTGAGCGCCGCCTGCAGGATCGTCGATTCGATGGCGGCGTCGGTCGTGATAAAGCACAGCATCGTGGCCATGTTCGGGTTGATCATGCCGCTGCCCTTTGCGAGCGCGCCCATGCGGCAGGTCTTGCCGCCGAGCGTGAACGAAACGGCGACCTCCTTGATCGACTTGTCCGTCGTCATGATGCCGCGCGCGGCGGCCTCGGAGCCGCTGTACGACAGCCGTTTAACGACCTTGGGGATGCCCTTTTCAAAGGTTTCGAGATATATGGGCGAACCGATGACGCCCGTCGAGCAGACGATCACGTCGTTTTCGCCTATGCCGAGCGCCTTTGCCGCCAAACGGCAGGTTCCGTGCGCGATTTCGAGGCCCCCGGGTGCGCAGGTGTTGGCGTTGCCGCTGTTGCAGATGACGGCGCGCGCGCGGCCGTCCTTGAGGTGTTCCTTGTTGACGAGGACGGGCGCGCCCTTCAGCTTGTTCTGCGTGAAGACGGCCGCGGCGTTGCACATCGCGTCGCTGACGATCAGCGAGAGATCGTTCTTCTTGATATTCCTGCGAAATCCGCAGTGCGCCCCCGCGGCGCGAAAGCCCCCCGGCGCGCACACCCCGTTCTCTATATATTCGATTTCATACATTTCAACATGCCTCCGTTTTCTTTAATTGTTACAGTTCAAAGGTTCAATCAAAACTATTTACCCGTGCCGGGCACAAGCAAACGCCGCGATTGTTTGAGCGGTCACATCAGCCAGGATGCCTCCGGCAGGCCAAGCATCAAATTCATGCACTGTACCGCCGCGCCGGAAGCCCCCTTGCCGAGATTGTCATAGCGCGCGGCGATCACGATGCGATCCTCGCGCCCGTAAAGCAGTATTTCAAGGCCGCTCTGCCCCGACAGCGCGTCCGCCGCGAGAAAGCCGTCGTCCGACTCGCGCCCCGGCTCTAAGACCTTGATTAGCGGCCGGCCCGCGTAACGGGCCGCGAACAGCTCATACAGTTCTCGCAAGCGCGTTTTCTTTCGGAAGAGCCTGCGGTGCAGAGGCACGGTCACGAGTATGCCGCTGTAATAGTCCGCGACGATCGGATTGAACAGCACGGGCGCGCGCGCACCCGAGAAAGCTTCGATCTCGGGGAGATGCTTGTGCGCTTGCGACAGCCCGTATTGCCGCGGGGCCTTGAGATCGTCCCGCTGCGCGTATTCAGCGATCATGCCCTTGCCGCCGCCGCTGTAACCCGTGACGGAACAGAAAGAAAAGGGGTAGTCCGCGCCCGTCACGCCCGCCTCGATCAGGGGACGCGCGAGGAGGATGAAGCCCGTCGCGTGGCAGCCCGGCACGGCGATTCTTTGTGCGGCGGCGATCCTGCCGCTCTGCGCGGGTGTCAGTTCCGGCAGACCGTAGACCCAATCGGGTGCGGTGCGGTGCGCGCCGGACGCGTCTATGAGGCGCGTTTTGACGCCCGCTTCGGCAACGGCCGCCGCGATCTCGCGAGAAGCCGCGTCGGGCAGGCACAGAAACGCGATCTCCGCCTCGGATATGCGGTCCAGCCGGCTTTTCGGATTCTTTCGCTCCGTTTCCGAGATTTCCAAAAGCTCTGTATCGTCGCGCGCGGCAAAGCGCTCGCATATCTTGAGCCCCGTGGTCCCCTCCCGGCCGTCGATGAATATTTTATGCTTCATTTTCGTTGCTGCTGCGCCCTCCGATTCGTCCGCGCCGCGGCCGGGCCAAGGCGACCCCGCCGCCGGACCCTTTCTATTATACATACTCTGCGCGGTTTGTCAACAAAAATATGAAGAAAAATTAATAGCTATGAATATTTAGTCATAGCTATACAAAATTCCGATTTGCACATTCGGGAAGAACTGTAGTATAGTACGGATGCGGAGTTGAACGCGGCGCCGGACGCGGGCGGTTACGCGCCGACCGGCATGGGCAAGCAGGGTCCCGTCATCGAATGAAATTGGTGTTGACCCGGGGTTCCGGTTCCGGCGTCGGCAGATTGCCCGCCTTTATGGATTGCAGCAGCCACGCCATGTTCCGGCCGAGGGTGCGCATGACCTGCAGCCCCTCCGCGTCTTGCCGCACCTCGTCGGGCGTGTTTCCGTGAACGCTGTTCCAGTATTGCGAGGACACGACCGGCATGTTGCTGATCGTGAAATATTTGTTTAAGCGGTCAAAGGCGCTGCCCGCGCCGCCGCGCCGGCAGCTCACGACGGCGGCGCCCGGCTTGTAAGTGAACGCTGCGCGGCCGGCGAAGAACACGCGGTCGAGCAAGGCGCACAGCGCGCCGTTCGCGCCCGCGAAGTATACCGGCGAGCCGATGATCAGGCCCTGCGCGTCGCGCGCCAGCCGTATGATCTCGTTGCAGCGGTCGCCGTCTTGGACGCAGACATTCGTCTTTCTGCATGCGCCGCAGGCCCTGCAACCCATGACGGGGTCGTTTCCCATGTGATAGATCCTCGTTTCGAAGCCGTTCTTGTTGAGTTCCCCCGCCACCTCCGAGAGTGCGGTGTAGGTGCAGCCCTTTTCGTGCGGGCTTCCGTTGATTAGCAGTACGTTCATATAACTCACTCCTTATTGATTGTAATTCAGATCGTGCGTGCCAGTTTTGTGATGATCTCGGCGCAGGTTTCAAGCCCGAAAACCCCGCTGTCCAACGAAATGTGAAAATTTTTCGCGTGGCCCCAATTCAATCCCGAATAGTGCCGGTAATAGCTTGCGCGGGCCTTTTCGGTCCGTTCGAGTTCCCTCTCCGCGTTCTTTTCCGGCACGCCGAAATCGTCGATGATGCGCCTGAGCTTCACCTCCTTGGAGGCGTGAATGAAGACGTGCAGGCAGTCGTCGCGCGTTCGCAATATATAATTGGAAGAACGGCCCACGATGACACAGGGTTCTCTGCTTGCGATGTCGTTGATTACCTTGCTGAGCAGAACGTGGATCTGATCGGGCATGGGCATCGTGTCGGGCGAGTACGAGCCGTAGGAGAACATATCCCCGATTGTGAAATGCAGCGACGAACCGCCCGAGATGTTTTCGTCCGCCTGCGTCAGATAATCGG
>JAITAX010000245.1 GCA_031283865.1 Eubacteriales Family XIII. Incertae Sedis bacterium | reverse complement strand
ATCCCGCCTGTGCAGGTTCGTTATGACGGTCATATCCGTGCGTTTCTTGACAAGGCGCAGGATATCGCCGCCCCTTTCGGAGAGGGCCAGCACGCGCAGATAGCCGGGCCAAGTCGCGTCGAGCGCCGCGAAGCGTTCGCGCGTTATGCCGAAGAGCGTGTGCAGCAGGAAGCGGCGAACGCGCGTCTCCGTGTAGCGCTTGGTCTTGATCGCGGCGATCAGCGAGGGCATGTCGAAAGCCCCGTCAAGCGCGCGCAGCAGGCGATTCTCAAGCCCCTCCGACGCGGAAACGATCTCGCGCAGCTCTTCCCTGCTCCGCAGGCGGGCGACGGCGGCGATCAGCGCGAAATATCCGTCCATGCTCTGCACGGCGGGCGCGCCCTCCCATTCGGGCATATAAAAAAGTGCCTCCTCCCGTCTGCCGGAAAGAAGCAAGTCCCGAATCGCGGCGGCGCCCGCGACGCGCACGCGCGAATCGGCCTCAAAATACCCCGCGCCGACGCGCTGTACCGCGACGGGTTTGAGCCGGCTTCCGGTTCGCAGGCACTGCTTCAGGTACTCGACGGCCAATATATTGTTCGGATGATCGAGCAGCCGCGCGACCGCATCCCCCGCCTCGCGGCGCAGCGCTTCGGCCCGCGCGCGCGGAAAGGACCGGCCGGTCTTCAGCTCGGCGCGCAGGGCTTCCTTGAACGCGGGCGCCTCCGAGGCGAGTACGCGCGCAGCCTCCATGAGCGGCCCGACCGCGCCCTCTTCGCAGCCGAAAGACAGATGCGTGACGCAGCCCATCGCGTTCAGCAGGCGCACCGCACCCGAGGCGAAGCACTCCGCGCTCCCCGTCGCATACAGAAAGGGCAGCTCCAGAACCAGATCGACGCCGTGCTTTACGGCGGCCCGCGCGCGCCGCCATTTGTCGATGAGCGCCGGCTCGCCGCGCTGGACGAAATCGCCGCTCATCACGGCGACGACGCCCGCCGCACCCGTCAGTTCCAAGCTTCGCGCGATATGATAGCGATGTCCGCAGTGAAAGGGGTTGTACTCGGCGACGATGCCGATGATCGGCCCCGCGCCCGCCGCCGGACCGTCATCGCTCAATTCTCGCCCTCTAAGTGGGTTTTGTAGGCCAAATCCTTGATTTCCACGCGGTTTTCCTGCACTGTGCGGTTGATCCCCTCAAAAGTGCGCTGGATGCTTGTGAACATATCGCCGAAATACGCGGCGTTCATCTGTTCCATCTTCTCTTGAAATTCAAACAGGATCTTGTCGATATAGTCATAGGTGTCCAGCTTCAACTGTTTGACGTTGGCCTCCGTCTGCGCGGTCAGCTCTTTCGCACCGGCTTTCGCGCGCACCATGATCTCATTCGTGTCAACCAGAATCTCCGCTTGCTGCTTCGCGTCCTGAATGATAAGTTCGTATTCTTTCTTGGCCTCTTCGAGGATGTTCTGACGCTGCTCTTTGATCCATTGCGCCTGCTGTATCTCCTCGGGGAGCGCAATCCGGACCTCTCTGATGATGTCCTGCACCTCCCCGCTGTCCACAAAGATCTTCTTCATCAGGGGTACACCCGACGCGGTATCGACGATCTCATCAAGTTCATCCAGCAATTCCAGCACTTTCATTTTTGTAAACCGCCTTTCTCGCCGCTCGGATCCGCGCATACCGCCGCCCGGCGGCGCCGCAGACCGAACAAAATTATCGGATACTTTTCATATAGTCCAGCACGGGACCGGGTACGAGCCCTTCCACATCGCCGCCGAGCATGAACACCTCGCTCACGAGGCTCGAACTGACGAAAGAATAGGAGGGGCTCGACATCAAAAACAGGGTTTCTACGTCGTTTTCGTACAGGCGCGCGTTCATATGCGCCATCTGCAGCTCATACTCAAAATCCATGGTCGCGCGCAGGCCGCGCACCACCGCCTCGACGTTCCGGCGCTTCGCGTAATCGGCCAGCAAACCCGTGAAGCTGTCCGTTTCCACATTGTCGAGATGCGCGACAGCCGACCGCAGCATCCGCAGCCGGTCCTCGACGGAGTAACGCGCTTTCTTGGAAAGATTTTCGGCCACGGCCACGATCAGCCGATCACAGAGCCGCGCACTCCTGTTGATAAGATCCACATGACCGTTCGTAACAGGATCGAAAGAACCCGCATACAACATTTTTCTCTTCATGGCAGCATCTCAACCCTCATACAAGAATACACTGACGCCCGTAGCGCCGTAACATTTCTCTCTGATTTTTACAAATCCCAAAAGCCTGTCCGGAAGCGGCCGGGCCGCACTGTGCTCCGCGACGGCAAGACCGCCGGCCGCCGCCGCGAAAGCCGCACCGGCCGCAGCGAGACAGCTTGCGTAATAGTCGCGATCATAAGGCGGATCCAACAATACGATGCCCGGCGTCTCCGACATCCGGTCGAAAGCCGCGCCACAGTCACCGTGCAGCACCTCTGCGCGATCCGCCAGCCCGCAATGCGCGAGGTTCTTCTCGATCAAAGCCCGCGCTTTCGGGGAATTGTCGCAGAAATAACAGCGGCGGGCGCCCCTGCTCAGCGCCTCTATGCCGAGGCCGCCGCTCCCCGAAAACAAGTCCGCGACGACGGCGTCCGGGATATGCGCGCCGATCATGCTGAAGATGGCGCCCTTTACCTTGTCCGCGGTCGGCCGAATGCTGCGATCCTCCGGCGAGAAAAGCCGTCTCCCGCGGGCCTCCCCGGCAATAACCCTCAAAACGCTGCGCTCCTTTCCGCCGCGCAGGACCGCGGCGTTTTTGCCATAACAGTATGTTACCACTAATGCGCGCGATTGGCAAGAGCGGCCTTACAGTAAAATTTTACCTATTGACAGGCGCTTTTTCCCGTAGTATCATAGAAAACAGAAGAAATCTGTTTCAGGGCGAGGTGCGATTCCTCACCGGCGGTAATGCGTTCACTGCCTTAGGCGAACGACAAGTCCGCGAGTTTCCTCTGTGCGCTCCCGTGCGGGCGCGGCGGCAGAGGCGACAGAACCGGTTGGATTCCGGTACCGACGGTACAGTCCGGATGAAAGAAACAAACTCCAATTCACGTTTGTGCTTTTAACCCCTTTGAAGCGATTTTGAGGGGTTTTTTGTCGACCGGCCTCCGGATTTCTTCCATAATCTTTAATTTTATGCAGCGAAAATGGAGGGAACGATGAACACGCAGAACGAAAGCAAGAACGAACAAGTGCGCGCAGCGCTCGCGACAGAGTCCGGCGCCGGAGCGGACCTGCGCGTGGGCGGCGCAAGGGAACGCACGAAGCGGCTTACGACCGTGGCTATGCTCTGCACAGCGGCCTATATCCTGGTGCTCCTGTCCCACATGATTCCGATAAAGGTAGCGGGCTTTTTGAACTATGACCCCTCGGACATCGTAACCGTCATCGGCGGCTTCCTGTTCGGCCCCTTGACGGCCCTGCTCATCTCCGTCACAGTGTCTTTCATCGAGTTTATAACGATCAGCAGCACGGGTCCGATCGGCCTGATTATGAACGTCATATCGACCGTTTCTTTCGCCTGCGTCGCCGCGTTCATCTACAAGCGAAAGCAGACGCTGGCCGGCGCCGTCATCGCCCTCGCGGCGGGCGCCGTCGCAATGACGGCCGTGATGCTGCTGTGGAACTACATCATCACGCCGCTCTACATGAACGTGCCGCGCGCGCAGGTGATGACAATGCTTCTTCCGATATTTCTGCCTTTCAATCTTCTGAAAGGCGCGCTGAACGGCACCGTCACCCTGCTGCTCTACAAGCCGCTCGTAACCGCGCTGCGGCGCGCACAGCTCATCGCCGCGACGCGCGGCGACGGGGCGGTGCAGCAGGGGCGTTCGCCCGGCAAGCCGCTGCTGTTGCTGTTGCCGGCGGTCGCCGTGCTGATTACCTGCGCGCTTGTCCTGCTCGCGTGGGCGGGCGTCATATAGGACGCCGCGTCTCGCGATGGAGCTTCTCATCAAGGACGAAAGCGAAACCAAGGCCCTCGGCTTGAAACTGGCGGCCCGCGCGCGGCCCGGCACGGTCATCGCGCTGATCGGAGAACTCGGCGCGGGGAAAACGACGCTGACAAAGGCCGTCGCGGAGGGCCTCGGCGTCACGGAGAGCGTCACAAGCCCGACTTTCACGATCATAAAGGAGTATGCGAGCGGCCGGCTGCCGCTCTACCATTTCGACGCGTATCGCGTCGGCGGCGCCGAGGGAATGTACGCGCTCGGCTTCGAGGAATACTTTTACGGAGAGGGCGTGACGGTCGTAGAGTGGGCGGACCTTGTGGAGGAGCTTTTGCCGCAGGACGCGATCCTCGTCAAACTCGCCTACGGGCGGGGCGCGAACGAGCGCCGCGCGCGCGTGGAAAGAAAGGACGATGCGGATGCCGCGCTTTGACTTTGTTATACGCGAAGCGGCGCGCGCGGATGCCGCGGACATCGCGGAGATCGAAACGCTCTGTTTTACATCGCCCTGGAGCCTCAAGGCGATTCTGGACGAGATAGAGGGGAACGAAGCGGCCCGGTACATCGTATGCGCGGACGGAGAGCGCGTCATCGCCTACGCGGGGCTTTGGATCGTGCTGAACGAGGGACATATCACGAATGTGGCCGTGCATCCCGACTTTCGCGGACGCGGCGTCGGATCCGCCGTGCTCGCGGCGCTCCTTGAACGGATGCGGCGCGGCGCCGGGTTGA
>JAITAX010000133.1 GCA_031283865.1 Eubacteriales Family XIII. Incertae Sedis bacterium | reverse complement strand
CGGCAAGCTGAATCAAAGGCAACGGCAAACTTTCAAAGAAGCTGTCCAATATATTCGTCAATACCATCGCGATAACCAAAATGATGATGACCGTCGTTGCTTCCATGCGCGCCCCTCCTGTTCTTCTTGATTCTTTCCCCTCGTTTCGCTTCCCAAGCGTTCCTTTGCGTATTTTTTCTATATATTCATTTTTCCTCCACACAATCAACACAATCGGCGTGTATGATAGGGACATAAGATCACAAGAGCATAAATTGTCGGACTTCAATTGCTGAACAAAGCAAGTTCTTCCTCCTTTATTTCCGGTCCGACATCCTATAAACACACACGATTCCATCCAAATGGCGAGGCGGGGTTTGAAAAAACTCCGCCTTGTCATTTGCGGCGGAAACGGCGCTTTTTCCGGCGGGCAGGGAAAGAACGCGACCGCAGCCGACGGCGGCGAGTTTAGGCGTCCGGGCTTTCCCCGGATTTCCGCTTCGCGTGTTTGCGGCGAAATGCGCCAAAGAACGAATGCTCGGGCTTGAAAGCTTTCGTGTAGTCCACCTCAAAGACATTCAGCATAAATATGAACAGCGGCACGCCGATCAAAAGGCCCCATACGTTCAAATAATGCTCCGCCACGAGCAAAATGATGAACACCAAGCTCACGGGCAGGGCGGTCTTGCTCGACATCAGCTTGGGATTCAGAACATAGGCTTCGATGGCGTGTATGACGGCGATCATGATGAGTACGGCCAGCACCTTTGTGAAGCCGCCGATGTTGAAAGCCACGACCGAGAGGGGGATCAGCGACATGACTACGCCCGCGACCGGTATAAGTCCGAGCAGGAAGATCATAAGGCCGAGGCCGAGTACCTGCGGGAAGCCCATGATGCTCAGGGCAATCGTGGACAGCACGCAGTTTATGAACGCGATGATTACCTGCACGTCCATGACTTTCGCAAAGGACCTCGCGAAGTTGCCCCCGAAGTTCAGAAAATAGACGTAGAGAAAGGATATACGGCTGTTCTCCAAGGTGTCTCCGAACTTCCGCAGCTTGTCTTTTTCGATCAGGAGCAGGAAGCTCAGGAGCAGCGCGAGGACAAAGTTGACGCTGAAACCGCCGAACCACGTCACCCAAGTGAAGATCAGATTTCCGGCCTCGCTTATATAGGATTCGATGTCCAGATGGGAAAGCACCTCGATCAGGCGCGGATCCACGGACCGGCTGAGGGGTTCTATGTTGAAATCGCGAAAGATTTCTGCGATAGCCATAATCTGCGACGCCAATATGGGCGCGAAGCGGATGCTCGCCAACGTGAGCGCTGCAATGAAGATCAAGTACAGCGCGAGAAGAATCAGCCAATCGGGGACCTTTTCGGCGAGGATGCGGCCGCCGCGCCTGTTGATAAAAGTCAGCAGCCGAAAAAACACAAAGCCTATGATAAAGGTCAGCAGGACGATTGTGAACATGTACCATATGGTTATGAGCATGAGCGACAAAACCACAATGGAAATTACTCTTGTTTTGGAATCAAATGTCGGTGCCGCGTGTTCCTCTTGCAATTTTTTTTCTTTCATATTTATATATTATTATACATCTCATTTGCTGTCAATCGTTCAGCGGAGTTTTTTCTGTGGCATTTTTTGTATTTTTCGTTTTTGCGAGGCTCTTCGCGTCGCCCTTAGACGGTCCCGCGACCCGCTTGCGGCTGAGGCCCGCGCCGAGAGCGACGGCGGAAACGCCTTGCAATATAAAGATTCCGCCCAGAATGCCGGACACGCCGAGCTGCGGCAGAAAGGGCCGAAAGAAGCCGTAGGCGCCCATCGCGCCGCCCATAAGCCCCAGAATCAGGAGCGCGCGCCGAAATCCCGCCGACTCCTGCGACAGCTCCACGGCCCCGGCGATGCGCATGGCGGCGGAGGCCATCAGCCAGACGCCGAACACCGCCGGCGCAAGATCGTCGCCCGGCACGCGGTTCTGCAGCGTCACGGCGGAGAGAGCCAAGGCCAGCAGGCTGTCAGCCAAGGCCCAGCCCGGCACGCCGAGCCTGCGGCGCGCGAGGAAGTACGCAAGTGTCCCGATCAGGCCGAGAGCCAGCAGGGCAAGCCCTGCGACAAAGGCCAGCGCGAGAAAGGTCTGCCCCTCGTTGATTAGAAAAAAAATGCCCGCCGCTATGGGAAATATGCCTGAAACAAATAGGAGAATCCGCATAAGCCTCGCCTTTCCGCGTTTCGCGACCGGCACCGCGTCAACCGCTCGGCGTTTCGTCTGCCTGCTCGTCGAGTTCGATGCCGATATCGTTGTGCAATATGCTGCCAAAGGTGATCGCGCCGGCGCCGTATTTGCGGCGGATGCTGTCCAGCGCCTGATCGATGCGCGCGCCGCGCGCCCTGCCCGCGCCCGTCAGGTCCGGCGCCAAGCCGTCCGCGCTGAGGAAGCTGAGCTGTTCGATCTCGTCACCGCCCTGCAGATTGCCGCCCGTAACCGTAATCAGGCGGATCGGCTCAGCGCGCCCCCACGCGCGCTCGATCAGGGACATGGCGGCGCCGATGATCTCTTCCGTCACGTCGGTGGCGACGACGAGCTGTTTTTGACGCGATATGGTCTTGAAATACGGGTCCTTGATATCGACCTTGACGGAACGGCACTTAAACCCGTATTTTCGCAGGCGTCCGGCCACGGTGTCGGACAGGGCCGTCACGCCCGTGCGAATCTCGTCAAAGCCCCGGATGTCGCGCTTGAACGTAATCCCGTTGCCGACGGACTTGATGCGGCGGCGCTCTGCGGCAAGGCACACGGGGCTTTCATCCGCGCCGTTCGCGTAATCGTGCAGCATACCGCCCTGCTTGCCGAGCCACGAAATGAGCGTATTTCTGTCGCAGGCGGCCAGACTGCCTATCGTCCGTATGCCCTTGCCGGCCAGCTTCGCCGCCGTCGCCCCGCCCACGAAGAAGAGCGCGCCCACGGGCAGAGGCCACAGCAATTCCCGATAGTTCCCGCGATCAATCACCGTGGTGGCGTCCGGTTTCCTGTAATCGGAACCCATCTTCGCGAACACCTTGTTGAACGACACGCCGACGGACAGCGTAAGCCCGAGTTCGCTGTGAACGGTTTCGCGGATGCGGTCGCCGATTGCGCGCCCGTCGCCGAAGAGCAGAGCGCTGCCCGTCACGTCAAGCCAAGATTCATCAATGCTGAAAGGCTCCGTCATATCCGTAAAGCGATAATAGATCTCATTGATCCTGCCGCTGTACGCGCGATACCTTTCGTGATGCGCCCGCAGGAGAACGAGCTTTGGACATTTCAGGCGCGCGCTTTGGATCGTTTCCGCAGTGGATACGCCGAAAGCCTTGGCCTGCTCGTTCTTCGCCAAGATGATGCCGTGCCTGAAAGCAGGATCGCCGCAGACGGCCACCGGACACCCGGCCAATTCCGGTCTGGAAAGCAGTTCCACAGAGGCGTAGAACGCGTTCATATCGCAATGCAGTATCACCCTGTCCATGACGCTTCTCTATCCCAACGGCAAGCTCCGAAAACCCCGCAGCGCGGCACGGCACGGCGAAAAGCGGGTTGCCGCACCCCTCCCGCTTAGTATTATATCATAGGTTATGGATTCTTGTTAACAAGTAAATATAAATTCGACAAGCCGCCCGCGTCTGCCCGCGTCCGCGGGGTTGCGGCAAAAGAGGCGCGGGGCCTCGCCCCCCCCCGCGCCTCCCCCGCGCCTCCCGCCCGATCTCAGGCGTTCTTCTCGGCTTTCGCCTTGTCGGGCGCAGGTTGCTGCACGTCCTCATCGCTTTCGCGTTCCGGCCATTGCAAGAAGCGCACGTTTTCCGCGATCAGCTTGACGGGGTAGCGCACGATTCCCTCAGAATCGGTGTAGGTGTCCGTCCGAAGCCTGCCCGTCACGCCCGCCAGAAATCCCTTGCGCAGAGACCGCTCGCACAACTCGGCGGGGCTGCCGAATACGCTTATGCGCATGAAATCGGCCCGGTCCTCCTTGGACCGGACATCGTCCACCGCCAGCGTGAACGTACACAGGCTGCGCCCCTCGTCGAGCTTCCTGAACTCGGGATCTTTCGTCAATCG
>JAITAX010000108.1 GCA_031283865.1 Eubacteriales Family XIII. Incertae Sedis bacterium | reverse complement strand
CCCATGCGTGAAGCAAACGCTCCATAACAGCCTCCTTCCATCAAATCCCATGAATCTGCATCCTATTCTACATCAATATAGAATGAATGTCAATATATTCTAAAGAATTTGATGGAAAGATTTAGAATTGCTTTTATGACTCGATGCCGCAGAGATATTCCAACGGCGTCAGCACGTCCCCCTGCCAGCCGAGCATGGCCGTTCGCTCAAAGGTGACGGCGGTGCGGTCGTAGGCCCGGCCGCTGCACGCGAAGAAGCATTGCAGCATGGGCTCCGGGTTCAGATTGGAGGCGCTGCCGCAATGAAGGGTCGAAGTTAACGTAATAATGTTCTCGTTAACCATAAGCGGTTTGAGCGCGATGATCATGGGGCGGATATTGATGGGCGTATTCTTTTTCTTCGGCATTTCCGCCATGATGAACTCGCGTCCGAAAAACTCCATCACCGCCTCTCTGTAGGCGAAAAAAAACGGAATCTCTATGCGATACTTGGCGGCGGCGACGAGAGACGAAACGGACTTGCCCGTATGCGGAAGCTGCCGCACATCGAGGATGCGAATGCCCTGCGGCAGCAGCGCGTTGAATCGGTTCTTGAGCGCGGCCGGCGATTCCGCGGATTCTCCCCCCGTTTCGAACTCCAGATATTCGGAAACGGAAGCGTGTCCGAGCGACAGAGGTTGGGCAAAGCTGAGTTTCGGATGCGGGTTGAAACCCTTTGAATACTTCAGTTCGAGGTGCAGCATCTTGATCGCGCGATGAAACAGCCTTTGCACGTCGAGGTGAGAAATATAGAGCATCCTATCCTTTTTTTCGAATTTCACCAAGTATCTCATTTGATTTAACCGGGTCCGCCCGCGCGCCTGTAATAATCGCCGGCGGAGTCGTCCTTTCGGCAGTTCAGGCCGCAGCCCGTGCAGCCCTCTCTGCAATCGCGGGTGACGTATTCGCAGCGGGCGCGTTCCCATTCGGACAGCAGATAGGCCCTGTGTACGCCGCAGCTGATGTGGTCCCACGGGAGCGGGTCATCCGTCGCGAAAGCGGACGCGTCGGCGGAGAGGCCCTCGTCGGCGAAAGCCTGCATCCAAAGATCGTAACGAAAATGCTCCTGCCAGCTGTCGAAGCGGCAGCCGAGCGCGGCGGCACGCTCGATCACGGACAGCATACGCCGGTCGCCGCGCGCGAGAAGCGCCTCGATGCGGCTGCTGCGCGTATCGTGGAACCGAAAGCTTACGCCCTTGATTCTGCCGAGGGCCTCCTTGAGATACAGGTTCTTTTCGAGCAGCGACTTCTCGCTGTCCTGCGCCGCCCACTGGAAAGGCGTGTGCGGTTTGGGTACGAAATTCGAAGCGCTGACCGTCAGCGAAAGCATACGATTCCCCTTTTTCTGCACGGCGCGCGCCGTCTGCATCGCTTTCTTCACAACGGAGACGATGGCGTCAAGGTCCTCCTGCGTTTCCGTGGGCAGACCGACCATGAAATAGAACTTGATGTGGCTCCAGCCGAGATTTGCGGCTTCCCCGACAGCCGTCAGGATCTCCTCCTCCGTAATCGTCTTGTTAATCACGTTTCGCAGGCGCCTGCTGCCGGCCTCCGGCGCGAAAGTAAGTCCCGATTTTTTATATTTTTGGATTTCTCTGAGTATGTCGGAAGAAAAGGAATCCAAGCGCAGCGAGGGAATGGACAGGGATACGTTTTCGCGCCGGCAGTATTCCATAAGCCGCATGACGAGCACCTCTATGCCGGAATAGTCGCCCGTGGAGAGCGAGAGCAGCGAAACTTCATCGTAGCCCGTGTTTTCGAGCTGCGCCTCTACGCTTTGGCGGATCAGCGACTGCGTGCGCTCCCGCACGGGCCGGTAAATCATGCCAGCCTGGCAGAAGCGGCAGCCCCGCGTGCAGCCTCGGAATATCTCGACAGCCGCGCGATTGTGCACCGTTTCAATCAAGGGGACCACGGGCCTGAGCGGGATGGGCGCCTCGCAGAAATCCGAAACGATGTGCCGCTTGATGCGCCGCGGCGCGTCCTCCGTAAGCCTTTGGAGTTCGGAAAATGCCCCCGATTCGCTGTAGCGCGGCGCGTAGAACGATGGTATGTACACGCCCTCCAGCCGCGCCGCCTCTTTTAAAAATTCCCGTTTGTACCCGGGCCGGCCGCTGTTCTTGACGCTTATGAAAAGCGTGCACAGCGCGGGCAGGAGTTCCTCGCCGTCCCCGATCACAATCAAGTCAAAGACGTCGGCCAAAGGCTCTGAATTGAAAGCGCAAGGCCCCCCCGCGATCACCAAAGGCTCCGCCTCCGCGCGGTCCGCGCTGCGCAGCGCCAGCCCGGACTGCCGCAGCATGTGGACGACATTCGTAAACGAAAGCTCAAATTGCAGCGTGAAACCCAGCATATCGAACTGCCGCACGGGCTTACCCGACTCCAGCGCGAACAGCGGCAAGCCGTGCTTTTCCATAAGGGCGGCCATATCCGGCGCCGGGGCAAACACGCGTTCGCATTGGATGCCCGGCTGCTCGTTCAGCAGATGATACAGTATCTGCATTCCCGTCCACGACATGCCGATCTCATAGATATCCGGGAAAGCGAGGGCAAAGCGCAACGAAACCGCAGAAGCATCCTTGCGCACCGCGTTCTGCTCTCCGCCCACATATCTGCCCGGCTTTTCCACGCGCAGCAGCAGATTCTCGAGCTTTGGCGCCGCCACGCCGCAAATCTCGTCCAAACTCCGTCCGAGCCGCGCCTCCAGCCTGCGTATGAAAGCCCTGCTCCGCTCCATTCTCTCCTTGATTCCGGCCACCGCGCGCGCATCGTGGGAAAAGCGCGCGAGGACATCCGCCATGCGCAGCTCAAACCCGACGCAGACGTTCTCGCGAATCACGCGATCCCCGAGACAGACCGCATCAAGCTCCGTAACCGCCTCAAGCGTCTCGGGAAAGCTGTGCTCCATGTGCCGCGACACGATGTCGGCAATTCGCGCATAGCCCTGCTTTCGCAGCAGCTCCGCGCCGACGCGCGCGTGCTGCGCCTCCGTCCGCGCGATATCGTGCAACAGGCCCGCCGCCGCAATCAGGTCGAGGTCGAGCGCAAAGCCGGCCTCTGCGAGCGCCGCGCCTATGCGGCGCGCGACCTCCGACACCGTCAGGCAATGGCGGATCACATGCTCCGGCGTGCCGAAGTCTTTGAGCAGGGACAGGCAATCCTCTTTTGTCGGAATTGAATTTATAACCATAATATATAATATTTATTCATCATACCAAATAAATTCAAAATTGTGGATGCGGACCGTATCCCCGTCGCGGAGCCCCATCGACTTGAGCCGCTCCGCAACGCCGCTCTTTTCGATGTGCTTGTACAGATAGCGCACGGAACCCATATCGTTGAAATTCGTCGAGTTGAAAATCTTGGAAAGCTGCCGCCCCGCGAGCACGTAGACGGCGCCGTCCGTGGAGATCTCGATATCCCGGTAATGCGCATCCTCCTCGGGCCGTATAACATCGAAATACGCGCGGGTCTCTTCCTCTTCGCTGTGCGTGTTTTCGATGCGGGCCAGCTCGCCGGCCGCGGCTTTCATCAGCGGTGAAACGCCGAGACGCGCGGCCGCGGACACGGGAAACACGGCAAAACCGAGCATTTCCGCCTCTCGCTTGAATGAGAGATACGCCTCGCTTTCCGCGTCGATCAGATCGATTTTGTTGGCGGCGATCAACTGTGGTTTACGTAATAAGTTTACGGTATGCGATTCCAGCTCCGCGTTGATCAGGCGCAAATCCTGCGCGGGATCCCGTCCCTCCGTGCCGGATACGTCCACGACGTGAATCAGCACTTTCGTCCGCTCGATGTGCTTGAGAAAATCTGCGCCGAGACCCGCGCCCGTATGCGCACCCTCGATCAGCCCCGGTATGTCCGCCATGACGAAGCTCGTGTCGTACAGTTCGACCACGCCGAGATTGGGCGTCGTCGTCGTGAAAGGATAGTTGCCGATCTTCGGGTTTGCGCTCGTCGCCGCGGCGAGCAGGGTGGATTTTCCGACGTTCGGAAAACCGATCAGACCGACGTCGGCGATCAGCTTGAGTTCGAGCAACACCTTTCGTTCCGTGGCAAAGCCGCCGGCTTCGGCGAAGTTCGGCGCCTGTCGCACGGGCGTTTTGAAATTCACATTGCCCTTGCCGCCCCGCCCGCCCTTTGCGGCGACGACGCTGTCTCCGGCGAGAACGAGATCCCGTATGACAAGACCGCCGGCCTCGTCCGTGACGACCGTGCCGGGGGGAACCTTGATTATGAGCGTTTCTCCGTTTTTCCCGAAGCGCTTGCGCCCTGCGCCGTCCTGCCCGTCCTGCGCCGCGTAGCGCCGCTTGTACCTGAAATCCATCAGGGTGCGCAGACTTCCGTCCGCGACGAATACGACGTCGCCGCCCTTGCCGCCGTCGCCGCCGTCCGGGCCGCCGTCCGGGACATAGGGTTCCCTGCGAAACGACACGGCGCCCGCGCCGCCCTTGCCCGATTTGATGGTGATGACCGCCCTGTCTACAAACATGCCTGCCCCAAACCCTAAAAAGGTGTATATCCGGAAAAAAGGCCCCTATGCTTCATAGGGGCCGGCCGGCGCTACAGTGCTTTCGGATACACGCTGACCTGTTTTCGCGTCTTGTCGTATCTTTCAAATTTGACCGCGCCGTCGATCTTCGCGAACAGCGTGTCGTCCCCGCCTATGCCCACATTGTTGCCGGGGTGGAACTTCGTACCCCTCTGCCGCACGAGAATACTGCCCGCGCTGACATATTGACCGTCGCCGCGTTTGACGCCAAGCCGTTTCGCCGCACTCTCGCGACCGTTCTTTGAACTGCCTACACCTTTTTTACTTGCCATTGTTCTACCTCGCTATTTTCTCGTTAATATTATTCATTCTTATCGGCTTCGGCTGCTTCCGGTGTTTCTTCTTCAACCGGAGCTTCAGCGTTATCAGCGGGGACATCCTCCGCAGGCGCTTCCGCCGTTTCTTCGGCTATAACCTCTGCGGGAACATCTTCGGCGACCACTTC
Organism: Eubacteriales Family XIII. Incertae Sedis bacterium; assembly: GCA_031283865.1. Taxonomy (GTDB): domain Bacteria; phylum Bacillota; class Clostridia; order Peptostreptococcales; family Anaerovoracaceae; genus JAITLA01. Next base: position 7 of record JAITAX010000108.1, on the reverse strand, counting down.
CGTCGCG
>JAITAX010000066.1 GCA_031283865.1 Eubacteriales Family XIII. Incertae Sedis bacterium | reverse complement strand
GCGCACGACGGCGCAGATCGCGTTCAGCATGCCAAGGTCGAAGCCGCTCTTTGTCCCGTCCGCGTCCATCGATGTCAGGAGTATCTCGCCCGCACCGCGCCGCTCGGCCTCCCGCGCCCATTCCGCGGCGTCCAAGCCCGTGTCGATGCGACCCCCGTGGATAAAGACCCTGTAGCGGCCCGCGCCCGCCGCTTTCGCGTCGATTGCCGTGACGACGCACTGGCTGCCGAACTGTGCCGCCGCTTCGGAAATCAGCTTCGGGTTCTTGATCGCGGCGGAATTTACCGAAACCTTGTCCGCGCCCGCGCGCAAAAGCGTGCGAAAATCGTCGACGCTGCGAATGCCGCCGCCCACCGTCAGCGGGACGAATACGTGCTTTGCGGTCCGCCGCACCGCGTCCGCCATCGTGTCGCGCCCCTCATGGGTGGCCGTTATGTCGAGAAATACGATCTCGTCCGCGCCCTGCCGGTCGTAGACCGCCGCACATTCTGCGGGATCGCCGACCTCCTTGATATCGACAAAGTTGATTCCCTTGACGACCTTGCCGTCGCGCACGTCAAGGCAGGGTATAATTCGCTTTGCAAGCATAGTGTTTCATCCTTTCGGCTGCTGCTGCGCGGCCTCTGCGCGTGCGGCCGCGGCCTCCGTGATCGCCTCGGACAGCGACAGCGCGCCTTTGTACAGGGCCTTGCCGAGGATGGCGCCGTACAGCCCCATGCGCGCGAGTCTGCGCACGTCCTTGAGGCTCGTGACGCCGCCGCTGGCGACGATATTGCAGGAAACGGCGGCCTGCAGGGCCGCAAGCTGCTCGAAATTCGGACCCGAGAGCGCGCCGTCTTTCGAGATGTCGGTAAATATGATCGTGCGGACCCCCGCAGCCTCCATGCGCTTCGCGAGCGCGATGTAGTCCGCGCCGCCGTCTTCGAGCCAGCCGGCCGCGCGCACGCGCCCGTTCATCGCGTCGATGCCGGCCGCGACGCGCTCACCGTGCTTGCGGACGGCGGCGCGCAGAAAGTCCGGATCGCGCAGCGCGGCCGTGCCCAAGATCACGCGGCGTATGCCGCGCGCAAGGTAGGCATCGACGGAAGCCATGTCGCGGATGCCGCCGCCCAGCTCGACGTCGAGACCGCTCTCTTGCGCGACCTGCGTGAACAGCGGTTCGTTGACGCGTTTGCCGGCGACGGCGCCGTCCAGATCCACCATGTGGATCCACCGCGCGCCCGCGGCGCGAAAACCGAGCGCCGTTTTGAGCGCGTCGTCCGCGACCTGTTCCGCCGTGTCAAAATCGCCGCGCGTCAGGCGCACGCACTTGCCGTCCTTGATGTCGATTGCAGGAAATATAATCATTGAATCAAATCTTATTCCAATTCACAGAAAGCGCGCAGTATGCCGAGGCCCACCGTGCCGCTCTTCTCCGGATGAAACTGACAGCCGAACACCTTGCCGCGAAAGACGAGGGCCGGGATCAAATCGCCGTATTCGGTGCTGAGCGCGATGTGCCGCGCGTCCGTGACGGCCTTGTAGGAGTGGACGAAATACAGCCTGTCACCCTCCTTGATCTCGCGGGAGAGCGGGCAGGGCGCGCCGCGCTTCACGTCGCTCCAGCCTATGTGCGGTATCTTCAGACCCGGGGCCTCGATAAGGTCCACGCGCCCGGCGATCAAACCGAGGCCGCGCGTTTTTTCAAATTCAAAGCCGAAGTCGAACAGAAGCTGCATACCGAGACAGATGCCGAGCAGCGGTTTGCGCGCCGCCTCGCGTATGATCGCGTCCGCAAGTCCCGTCGCTTCGAGCTTTTGCATCGCGTCCGGAAAGGCGCCGACGCCCGGCAGGATCAGCTTGTCCGCCTGCGCGAGGGCCGCGCGCTCCGCCGTGATTACGCTGTCAAACCCGAGAAAATCCAGCGCATTCTTCACGCTGAACAGGTTCCCCGCGCCGTAATCGAGTATCGCAATCATAATTACAGGCTGCCTTTCGTCGAGAGCGCGTCGCCGCCCGTGATCCGCACGGCCTCCTTTACGGCGTGCGCGAAAGCCTTGAACACCGCTTCGCATTTATGGTGGTCGTTCTCGCCGTAGAGCAGGTTGATGTGCAGCGTCGCCTGCGCATTGGAGGCAAAAGCCCTGAAAAATTCCTTTATGAGCTGCGTGTCCAGCCCGCCTATCGACGGCGTTTCAAACGCACCGTTGAACACCAAGACGCCGCGGCCGCAGACGTCTATGGAACAGGCGGCAAGCGCTTCGTCCATCGGGGCCGTGAAGTTCCCGTAGCGCGCGATCCCATCCCGCGCCACGGCGCGCGCGAAAGCCAGACCGAGCGCGATGCCAACGTCCTCGACCGTATGATGCCCGTCCACGCAGAGATCGCCCTTGCACGCGATTTCGACGCCGAAGCCGCTGTGTACGGCAAAGGCCGTCAGCATATGGTCGAAAAAGCCGATCCCCGTCGAAATGACGGGCTTTTCGCCGCCGTCCGGCAAAAGCCGCACGCGGATGTCCGTTTCCGCCGTGTTTCGTTTGATTTCACTGCTTCTCATGGCTGTCTTTCTCCCCGCTTTCTCGCCGCCCCGCCCGAGCGCTCAGGCAAAGCGCGCCCTGATCGCGTCCGCGTGGGCGTCCAAGCCCTCCGCCTCGGCAATCGTTATGATGTCGTCCCGCGCAGCCGCCAATGCTTCGCGCGTATAGTGCGTGTAGCTCATGCGCTTCACGAAGTCGTACACGCCGAGCGGCGAGGCGAAGCGCGCGGCGCCCGCGGTCGGCAGCACGTGGTTCGTCCCCGCGAGATAGTCCCCGAGCGGCTCCGGCGCGTAGGGGCCGCAAAAGACGGAACCCGCGTTCTTGATGCGCGCTACGTAGGACAGCGGGTCCGCCAGCAGGATCTCAAGGTGCTCCGGCGCGATGCGGTCAGCGAGCGCGAGCATTTCATCCGCGTTGCGGCATACGACGATCAGGCCGAAATCCTCAAGCGAGGCGCGCGCGATCTCGCTGCGCGGGAGGCCGCAAAGCCGCCGTTCCAATTCCGCAGCCGTCGCCGCAGCCGTGTCCGCGCTCGTCGTCAGCAGGACGGCGGCGGCGTTGCGGTCGTGTTCGGCTTGGCTGAGCATGTCGGCGGCGATGTAGGCGGGCGAGGCGTCCGCGTCGGCCAGCACCAATATCTCGCTGGGTCCCGCGATCATGTCGATATCGACCTTGCCGTAGAGAAGCCGCTTCGCCGTCGCGACGAATATATTGCCGGGTCCCACGATCTTGTCCGCGCGCGGAATGCTCTCCGTCCCGCAGGCGAGGGCGGCGACGGCCTGCGCGCCCCCCGTCAGGAAGAGCCTGTCCACGCCCGCGACGCAGGCCGCCGCCAGAATATCGGCGTTCGCCTCATAGCGCGCCGCAGGTCCCGCGCCGACCCGTGCGGGCGGCGTGACCACAATGAGTTCCGAAACGCCCGCGAGCTTCGCGGGGATGCCGTTCATAAGCACGGTCGAGGGATAGGCCGCCGTGCCGCCCGGCACGTAGAGTCCGACGCGCGCAAGCCCGCGAACGGTCTGCCCGAGCGTCGCGCCCTCCGCCTTTAGCTCGTAGCCCTCGCAGATCTGGCGTTCGTGGTAGCGGCGGATATTGGCCGCGGCGCGCTCAAGCGCCCCGCGAAAAGCGGGGTTTGCGGCTGCGAGGGCCGCCTCGAAATCCGCGCGTCCCAATTCCATGCGCTCGGGCAGACCGCCGTCGAAGCGCAGGCCGTAGGCGCGCAGGGCATCGTCGCCGTTTTCGCGGACCGCGCGCAGGATCTCCCGCACCGTCTCCTCTGTTTCGCGGTCACGCGCGTCGGCGCGCGCCTCCATCCGTTCCAGCGCGGCGTACTCCGCCGCACCGTCGGCTTTTACAATCCGTATGCTCATCTCTCGCTCACGCGCTGCAGCTTCGCCGCAAGCGCGTCGATCTCCCTCTTCTTCAACTTCATGCTCGCGGCGTTCACGATCATGCGGGCCGACACGGGGCGGAGGTATTCTATGACCGCCAGCCCGTTCTCTTTCAGCGTGCGCCCCGTTTCCACGATGTCCACGATGCCGTCCGCAAGGCCGAGCAGGGGCGCGAGTTCGACGGAACCCTCTATGCGGATGATCTCGACATCCATGCCCTTGCTCTCGAACCACGCCGCCGCCACGTTCGGATACTTCGTGGCGACGCGCTTCGCGCCGAAACCGCTGTAGAAATCCGCGCCCGCGCGCGTCGCCAGCGCGAAGCGGCATTTGCCGACGCCGAGGTCCAAGATCTCATAATACACGCCGCCGCGCTCGGCGATTACGTCCTTGCCGACGATGCCGACGTCGCAGACGCCGTGTTCCACATAGGTAATCACGTCCGCGGCTTTCGCGAGCACGATCTCTATGCCCGTCCCCGGGATGGGGAGCAGCAGGCGGCGTCCTTTGTCGAGCAGGGGGGCGATGTCGTAGCCGGCGGCTTTCAGCATCGCGACGACCCCCTCCTCCGTCCGGCCTTTCGTCAGCGCGATTCGAAGCCGCGTCGCGGTTTCCGCAGTCTCTGCGGCGCCTGCGGCGTGCTGTGCGGAAGTCCCGGACGCTCCGTTCGCAGCGTCGACTTCGGCCGGCGCTTCTGCGGCGGCGCGGGCACGCTTCAGACGCCCGTCCGCCAGCGCGTCGACGTGAAAGGCAAAGCCCGTGGCCGGCAAATCCTCTCCAAAATCCCTGAAAAGCTCATCGTAGCGCCCGCCGGAAAGCACAGCCTCCCCCGAGGAAGCCATGTATCCCTTGAACACCAAGGAACTGTAATATTCGGCTTGATTCACCAAACCCAAGTCTATCATGATCCGGTCGTTTAAGTCAAGTCCCCGCAGCATTTCATAGATGCGCTCCAGATACGCGAGCATGTCCGGCAGCACGGGATCGCGCCCGCGAAACAGCGTGCGCGCCTCTTTCAGCGCCTCCGCGCCGCCGAAAAGTCCGGGCAGCGCGCGCAGCATGTCCGCCACATCGGTCTGCGGCGCCCCCTCGAGCACGTCTCCGAGGGCCGCGTAATTCTTCGCCGCAATGTGCCGGTGTATGCGCTCCTTTTCGTCAGGACCCGCATTGAGCAGGGACATCAGCCGGTTGAATACGCCGACGTGTCCGAGTTCGATGCGAAAGGGCGCCGACGAGCAGGCGGCCAGAGCCTCCGCGGCCGTGCTGAGGATCTCCGCGTCGGATTCAAAGGAGGCGTCGCCGACCAGCTCTATGCCCATCTGCATGATCTCTGCGCGCTTCCCGCGCAGCTCGGGCTGCATACGAAAGACCTGCTGCGCGTAGTAGAGGCGGATCGGCAAATCGCTGCCCTTGAGCTTCGCAGCCGTCATGCGCGCAATCGGGATGGTCG
>JAITAX010000013.1 GCA_031283865.1 Eubacteriales Family XIII. Incertae Sedis bacterium | reverse complement strand
CCTATCGCACGAAGGACGGCGCTATACGGCTCTTCCGTCCCGATATGAACGCGAAGCGCACGAACGCCACGAACGACAGACTCTGCATTCCGCAGATCGACGGCGATCTGTTCGTCGCCGCGATCAAGCAACTCGTGAACGTGGAGCGCGATTGGGTGCCGAACAAGGACGGGACCTCGCTCTACATCAGGCCCTTCATCTTCGCGACGGAGCCCTTTCTCGGCGTGCGTCCCGCCAAGCAGTATACCTTCGCGATCATCCTGTCGCCCGTCGGCTCGTATTACAAGAGCGGTCTGGCGCCCACGCGCATATTCGTCGAGGATGAATACGCGCGTTCCGTCGTCGGCGGAACGGGGCAGGCCAAAGTCGGCGGGAATTACGCGGCGGGTTTGAAGTCTCAGGAAAAAGCGCACGCGATGGGTTTTTCGCAGGTGCTGTGGCTCGACGGCGCGGAGCGCAGATACGTGGAGGAGATCGGCACTTCGAACGCTTTCTTCGTGATCGACGGGGAGGTGTTCACGGCGCCGCTGACGGGTACCATATTGCCCGGCATCACGCGCGACTCCGTGCTCACGCTGCTGCGAGACTGGGGCGTACCCGTGCGCGAGGAGCGTTTTACAATCGATTCTGTTTTCCAGGCTTACGACGACGGAAAGCTCTCAGAGGTGTTCGCCAGCGGGACCGCCACGGTGATCTCCCCCGTGGGGGATATGCGCTGGAAAGATCGGGAGATTCAGATCAACAGAGGCGACATCGGCGCGCTCTCGAAACGGCTTTACGATGCGATTACGGGCATACAGACGGGCGAGCTGCCCGACAAATACGGATGGACGGTTGCGCTGTGATTGCGCAGGGCAGGCGCGGAGGACGGAATGAAGCATACGATAGCGGTTTTGGTGGAAAATAAGGCGGGCGTGCTGACCCGCATTACAGGGCTTTTCGCCCGCAGGGGTTTCAACATTGACAGTCTCGCCGTCGGCCCGACCGATGACCCCAAGATTTCGCGGGTCACAATCGTGGTGGACGGCGACGATTATACGGCGGAACAGGTCACAAAGCAGCTCAACAAGCTCATAGACGTGCTGAAAGTGCGGAATCTGAAAAACGCGGACATCATAAGACGGGAACTGCTGCTGATTAAGGTGAAGCTGTCCGAGAGCCAGCGCAGCGAGATCATCGATATCGCGAAGATCATGGACTGTGAGATCGTCGACATTTCTCATACCACGCTGACGCTGGAACACAGCGACTGGCCCGAGAAGATTGATTTGCTCATCGACCTGCTCTCCAAGTACCGCATTCTCGAAATCACGCGCACGGGCACCATCGCCCTGCAGCGCGGGGCCGACAGCGTGTAGCCTCGCCCTGCGTCCGCGCGGGGCGGTCTTCCGGCCCGCCCTCCCCTACAGATCGGACCCGGTCGCCGCCAAGGCCGCCAGCGCCGCACCGCGAATCGTCGCGTGTTCGATGCGCGTGAAGCGATAGGCAAGACCGAACTGCGCGCGCGCGCCGCGTTCCATGTAGCGGTCTAAGCTCTCTCTGAGCAGTTTCTCGCTATGGAAAGCGGTACCCTCTGCGGAAATGCAGACGGGGAGCGTCGCGTCGCGCGCCGCGTCGCGCGCGCGGAGCGAGACGGCCGTCAGCATGACCGAAAGCATGAATGCAATGCGATCAAAGAAAGCTTCTATGAGACGCCGCAGCTTCACCGCGTCCGCCGCGTTCAGACAGAGGCCCGCGAGTACGCCGCCCTCCCGCGGTGAGGCGCAAAAGCTGTCGGCTTCCCCGACGGGGATCTGCTTCAGCCCCCTGACTCTGACCGCAAAACCCTCCGAAAAGACGCCCTTGGACGCGGCAAAGCGTATCCATTCGAGCAGATTGTCGCGTTGGTAGACGCCGGAGGACATCTTTTCAAAACGCTGCATTTCGGGATCGGCGGTCGCGTCGATGAAGCGCCTGTCCGCTTCGGCTTCCGGGAAGCCGTCATAGCCGCCGGCTTCCGTGTTTATGATCGTTGCGCCGGGTCTTTCGCGGAGGGCCTCCTCCTTGCGGATGTTTTCGTTGCTTTCGGCGTAACAGGCATTGACGCCGGTGCCGAAGACGAAGCCGACGAAAGCGCCTTGCTTTTCCTGCGCACTCGCGTCGGCCATGGCGCCGAGCTGGGCCGCAGCGGTGTCGTTCAGCGTCACGACGCTCTTCTCGAACGGCAAGCCCGCGGATTTGAGGGCGCCGCGCAGCGCATCGCCGATCACAAGTCCGCCCGCGCCGTCGACCCGGACTTCCTTTGTGAAGCCGAGAATACGCGCGTCCCCGTTTGGCAGTATCACGGCCGGGTTGGAGAAGCAGAAGCCGATGCGGTCACTCTTCGCGGCGATGGGCGCCAAGCAGTCGGCGATCCGTTCGAAGAACGCGCGCGCGCTCACCTCCTGCCGCAGGCCCGGGATCGGATATGTTTCACAGTGGAGAATGTCAAACGCGCCGCTCTCGTCAAAATCCGCGAGCGCGACGCGCAGGTTCGTTCCTCCGGCGTCTATCGCGATGACGCGGCCTGCGGGGGCGGCGTCGGCAATCGCGCCGGGGTCGAGATAGGCCGGCAGCATACGGAGCGAACCGCCCTCTCCGCACAGCCCTCGCCGCATCTCCGCATCAAAATTCGCGACGTATTCCCGCAGCTTGTCCGCGTTCGACGCAAGCCCCAATTCTATAATAAAATCTTTCAAATTTTTAAATCCTTTCACAGTCACAGTACACGGGGTACATAGGGCGCTTGGCGCTTCCTTACACCATGCGCTCCGGGCGCAGCAGCTCGTCAAACGCTTCCTCTGTCAGAAAGCCGAGATTCACGGTCTCGGCCTTGAGCGTCGTGCCGTTTCGATGCGCGGTCTTGGCGATCAGGGCGGCTTTGTCGTAGCCGATCACGGGCGTCAGGCAGGTGACGAGCATCAGGGAGTCGTCGAGATGCCGTTTAATCACAGCCTCATTCGGCCGGATGCCGCGCGCGCAGTGCAGGTCGAACGAAGCCGCCGCGTCGCCGAGCAGGCGCACGGATTGCAGCAGGTTGTAGGCGAGGACGGGCATGTACACGTTCAGTTGGAGCTGCCCCTGCGACGCGGCCAGACCGACGGCGACGTCGTTGCCCATGACCTGACAGCAGACCATCGCAAGCGCTTCACACTGCGTCGGATTGACCTTGCCCGGCATAATCGAGCTTCCGGGTTCGTTTTCGGGTATGGAAAGCTCGCCGAGACCGCAGCGCGGCCCGCTTGCGAGAAGCCTGACGTCGTTTGCGATCTTCATCAGATCGGCGGCGAGCGCTTTCAGCGCCCCGTGCAGGTACACGAGCGCGGCTTTGCTCGTCAGCGCGTGGAATTTGTCCACGGCCGCTTCGCATTCGATTGAGATGAGCGCGCTGATCCGCTCGGTTGCCAAGCGCCCGAAGTCGGGGTGCGCGTTCAGCCCCGTGCCGACGGCTGTGCCGCCGACGGCCAGTTTGCGCACGGGAACGAGCGCGTCTTGGATCATGCGCCGGTTTTCCGCGAGCATGGTGCGCCAAGCGCCGATTTCCTGCCCGAGCGTCAGCGGCGTCGCGTCCTGCAGGTGGGTGCGCCCGATCTTGACAAGGCCCGCATGGCTTTCGGACAGCGCCGCAAGGGTTTCTTCCAAGCGCGCGAGCCGCGGCAGCAGGAAACGCGTGACCTCTGCGGCGGCGGCCATGTGCATGGCCGTCGGAAATACGTCGTTGGAGCTTTGGCCTTTGTTCACGTCGTCGTTCGGGTGCAGGCCCGTCTTGTGCGCGATAACTTCATTCACGTTCATATTGGTCTGCGTGCCGCTCCCCGTCTGCCATACGGAAAGCGGGAACTGCTCGCGGCGTCCTGCGGACAGATCCCGCAGGATCTCGTCACAGGCCCTCTCGATGGCGTCCGCCTTTTCGGGCGCGAGAACGCCGAGCTCGCGATTGGCCTGCGCCGCCGCTTTCTTTATGACCACGAGCGCCTCTATGAGCGGGAGCGGCATACGCTCCGCGCCGATGTTGAAATGCTCCAGGCTGCGCTGGGTCTGCGCGCCCCACAGCTTGTCGTTTTCCACCCAAACTTCGCCCATCGCGTCCCTTTCCGCGCGCAGGCGAGAGCCGTTCGCCGCGCTCATGTCCGTTTCCATGCACGCGCCACGGCGTCGGCCACGGCGTCCGCAACCGCTTCGTTGAACGCGTCCGGCAGGATGTAATCCGGGTTCAGCTCGCTCGGCTTCACCACCTCCGCCAGCGCGTAGGCGGCGGCGAGCTTCATCTCCTCCGTGACGGCCCCGGCGCGGGCCGCGAGCGCGCCCTTGAACACGCCCGGAAAGGCAAGTACGTTGTTGATCTGATTCGGAAAATCGGAGCGCCCCGTGCCGACCACGGCGGCCCCTGCGGTCTTTGCAAGCAGCGGCATGATCTCCGGCTCCGGATTCGACATCGCGAATATGATGGGGTCCTTGTTCATGGACGCGACCATATCCTCCGTCAAAAGCCGCGGACCCGACACGCCTATGAAGAGATCGCGGCCCGCCGTCGCTTCGGCCAAGCCGCCCCGGAGCCCCCCTTTGTTTGTGATTTCGAGCAGCTCAATCTTGTCTTCGGAGAGCGCGGACAGCCTGTCCGTGCTGAGGATGCCCTTGCTGTCGCAGATCACAAGATCGCGAAGTCCGAGGGCGAGCAGCATTTTCGCGACGGCTGCGCCGGCCGCGCCCGCGCCGTTGATTACGGCCTTGACGCTGTCCAAGGGCTTTTCGAGCAGCTTGCAAGCGTTGATGACGGCGGCGGAAACCACGATGGCCGTGCCGTGCTGGTCGTCGTGAAAGACGGGTATGTCGAGCAGCTCCCGCAGCCTGCGTTCGATTTCGAAGCAGCGCGGCGCCGAAATGTCCTCCAGATTGATGCCGCCGAAGACCGGCGCGATGTTTTTCACGATGTTCACAATCTCGTCGGCGTCCTGCGTGTCGAGGCAGATCGGCACGGCGTCGATGCCGCCGAAAGCCTTGAACAGGATCGCCTTGCCCTCCATGACGGGGATGGCCGCAAGCCCGCCGATATTGCCGAGACCGAGCACAGCCGAACCGTCGCTGACGACCGCGACCGTGCGGCTCTTCAGCGTGTATTTGTAGGCGTTCTCGGGATCGTCCCGTATCGCCGTGCAGGGCTGCGCCACGCCCGGCGTATAGGCCGTAGACAGGTCGTCCTTGTTTCTCAGCGGAACCTTGGAAACGGTTTCTAATTTCCCGCGATTTGCCGCGTGCAGTTTCAGCGATTCTTCATAATAGTTCATGCTTGACTCCGTTCAATCAGCTATTTCCACGAACTTTTCAGCCCGACGATTTCATTGAATACTTTCTTTGCGCCGTCCGTGCGCTTCGCGTCCGCGATGTAATAGCCGCGGCGGAAGAACTGGAAGCGTTCGCCGGGGGCCGCTGCGGCGAGCGACGGCTCGGCCCAGGCCTCTTTCACGGTCAGCGAAGCGGGATTCAGAACGCTTTCGCCGTTTTCGCCGTCGAGCATCAGGCAGCCGTACAAGCGCAGCTCGATCTTGACCGCCGTTTTTGCTTCGACCCAGTGTATGGTGCCTTTCACCTTGCGCGTTTCCCCGCCGCCGCTCTTCGTCGCCGGATCGTAGGTGCAGCGCAGCTCGACGATCTTGCCCGCCGCGTCCTTAATCACATCGTTGCAGCGTATGAAGTAGGCGCCCTTGAGGCGCACTTCATTGCCCGGGAAGAGCCGGAAATACTTCTTTTCGGGAAGCTCCATGAAGTCCGTGCCGTCTATGTACAGCTCGCCCGAGAAAGGGACGCGCCGCAGGCCCATCGTGGCGTCGTCCTTGTTGTTTTCGAGCGGCAGCTCCTCGGAAGCGCCCGCGGGATAGTTCGTGATTACGACCTTGATGGCTTCCGTGACGACGTGGCGGCTCTCGACGATGGGCTGCAAATCCTCCCGGACGCAGTGTTCGAGCAGCGCGATGTCCACGATGCTGTTGGATTTGGAAACGCCGATGCGCTCACAGAAGTCGCGTATGGATTCGGGGCGGTAGCCGCGCCGCCTGAGTCCGGCAATCGTGGGCATACGCGGATCGTCCCAGCCCTCGACGTCGCCCTTGTCGACCAAGGCTTTCAGATAGCGCTTGCTCATGATTGTATTGCTCAGATTGAGGCGCGCAAATTCGATTTGCTGCGGTGGCAGGGGCCACGCGAGCGCGGCCAAGGTCCAATCGTAGAGCGGCCTGTGGTCTTCAAATTCCAGCGTGCAGATCGAGTGCGTGACGCTTTCGATGGCGTCCTCCAGCGGATGGGCGAAGTCGTACATCGGGTAGATGCACCACTTGTCGCCCGTGTTGTGGTGCGTCGCGTGGGCGATGCGATAGAGGACGGGGTCCCGCAGGTTGATGTTCGGGGAAGCCATGTCGATCTTCGCCCGCAGCACTTTCTCCCCGTCCGCGTATTTCCCGGCGCGCATTTCCTCGAAGAGCCGCAGGTTTTCCGCCGCGCTCCTGTTTCGATAGGGACTTTCCTTGCCGGGCGTCGTCAGCGTTCCGCGGTAGGTCCTGATCTCGTCGGCAGAGAGGTCGCAGACGAAAGCGGACCCTTTTTCGATCAGCTTCACGGCACATGCGTACATTTGGTTGAAATAATCGGAGGCGAACAGGGAGTTGCCCCATTCAAAGCCGAGCCAGCGCACATCCGCCTCGATGGAATCGACGTACTCCGTATCCTCTTTGACCGGGTTCGTGTCGTCGAAGCGCAGGTTGCAGCGGCCTCCGTACTTTGCCGCCGTGCCGAAGTTCAGGCAGATGGATTTCGCGTGGCCGATGTGCAGGTAGCCGTTCGGCTCCGGGGGGAAGCGCGTGATTACGGGCCGTTCCGCATACTTGTTCTCCGCCAAATCCCTGTCTATGATCGCGTGAATGAAATTCGTCGCGCCCGGTCCGCCGCCCGGCCCGGAAGATTTTTCCGTATCAGACATGTCTCCTCCTTATCGCCGTCGCCGCCTCGCATTGCCGCCCGTTTGATTCCTGCAGCGGAGGCCCGCGTGTGCAGTTCTTATTTTCTCACAGTTTCGGCAAAAACGCAAGCGAAATGCAGGCAGGAGGCATTACAATTCAGAGGCGGTTCAGAGGCCATTCAGAGGCGGCCGCCAACGTATGGCGGGCGTCTTTGCATTTTTCTGCGCGCGCAACGCGGATTTGACGCAGATTTGACAAAACGCGGGCTG
>JAITAX010000261.1 GCA_031283865.1 Eubacteriales Family XIII. Incertae Sedis bacterium | reverse complement strand
CTTCATGCGCGGATCCCTCGTGAGGAAGCCCGCCGATTTCAGGAGCGGCCTGTAGGTCTCGCGGTCCGCGACGCAGAGCGCGCGGGCGATGCCGTGGCGCAGGGCGCCTGCCTGCCCCGTGAAGCCGCCGCCCTTGACGGTGGCGATCACGTCGAATTTCCCTTCCGCGCCCGCGATCTCAAAGGGCGTCCGGACGGCTTTCTTCAATATCTCCATGCCGAAGTAATCGTCGAGCGACCGTTTGTTGATCGTGATGCCGCCCTTGCCGGGGATGAGTCGGACTCTGGCGACGGACGATTTTCTTCTTCCCGTACCCGCATATTGCATTTTTGCCATTTTCTAATCCTCCCCTCTCAAAAATTCCAAGCTTCGGGCTTCTGCGCGGCGTGCGTGTGGTTTGGCCCCGCGTAAACTTTCAGTTTTTTGTACATCTCTCTGCCGAGCTTGCCTTTCGGCATCATGCCCTTGACGGCGTGCTTTATGATCTCCTCCGGGCGTCTCACCAGCAGCTTCTCAAATGTGATTTCCCGCAGCCCGCCCGGATAGCCCGTGTGCCGCTTGTAGATCTTCTCTTTCCGCTTCTTGCCCGTGACCGCGACTTTCTCCGCGTTGACGATGATCACGTAGTCGCCCGTGTCGATAAAGGGCGTGAAGATGGGTTTTTTCTTGCCTCTCAGGATGGACGCGGTTTCGCTCGCGAGCCGGCCGAGGGTCTTGCCGTCGGCGTCGATGAGGAGCCATTTCCGCTGTATATCCCGAGGTTTTGCGACATAAGATTTTACGTCCATACTAACCTCCCTACCTACTGAAATCGGCGGACGCGTCCTTGCGCGGTCTGACGATTGCTTTCGGTACGATAACGATTGGGCCGCGGCCGGAACGCCGACCTGTACCCCGCATCCGCGCATCCCGCAGGAATGAGCGCACGCAAAAGCAATTGTAATACATTGCGGCGACAAAGTCAAGAGGGAATTTTTCTCAAGAAAAGAAAATGCAGATAAGCAGAAACCGCCTTTCGTTGAGATTGGCGGTTTCTTTCCCCAAATTCGGGGACGGCCGCCTACCGAAGCGGCAGTCCTTTTCTGCTTTTTATTCTATCGCAACAAAGCAACAAAGTCAAGAGGGAATTTTTGGAAAAATAGAGAAAGCCGCCGATTTCTCAGCGACCTCCCCTTATGCAGTACATCATTAAAATTGAAAGGTGTGCGTATATGAAAGCCGCTCTTACTGGAGCAATTGGAGTATGCCTTGCGGCAGGGCGTTGGCCTGCGCGAGCATCGACTGCGCGGCCTGCGAGAGAATCTGGTTCTTCGTGAACTCCATGATCTCTTTCGCCATGTCGACGTCCCGGATTCTCGATTCCGCGGCGGTCATGTTCTCGCTTGCAACGCCGAGGTTCGCAATCGTGTGGTCGAGCCTGTTGACGATGGCGCCCATCTTGGAGCGTTCGGACGACACGCGGTTGATGGCGACGTCGATTGCCGTGATGGCCGTGTCCGCGGTCTTCTGCTCTTTCAAATCCACTTTGTTGACGCCGAGGGCCTTTGAGGACGAGTCGAGGATCGAAATGTTCATGTTCTGGCCCGCGTTCGCGCCGATGTGCAGCTTGATCGAGTTGTCTATCACGTCGATTGAGGCGTGCTTGGCGCTCGCGGTGAACAGTCCGACCGTGGCTTGGAACTGTATGCCGCCCAGGTTCAAATCCTGCCCCGTATAGGTTTCTATCACTTGACCGTCGCCGATTTTGAGGTTGATTTCCGTCTGATTGGGTCCTTTCAGCGTGAAAGTGATATCGTTGATGAAGTTGGTAAAGGTGACATAGCCGTCGCCCGTGATGCTGATCGTTGCGGCGTCGAAGTCGATCTGTACGCCGAGTTCGTCAAATTTGGCGGTCGTATTGGCGTCGCGCGCTTTCAGGATCTGATACTTGCCGTCCGGTCCCGTCAGCGTTAAATCGTAGGTGCCGCCGAGGTTGCCGCTGATGTCGAGGCGGTAGTCGCCGAATTTCGCGCCGAGTCCCGTGGTGCCGTCGCTGGCCGCCGTGATGCTCAGGAATGAAATGGCCGCTTCTATATCGGTGATGCTGCTGCATCCGACGCCGATGGCCTTGGCCGTGCCGGACACCATGCCGGTGCTGATCTGCGAGACACCGGCGGTGCCGCCGCTGATGGACAGCGTATATTGGCCTTCCTGTACGACGCTGCCCACGACCTCAAGCCTGAAATTCCTGTCGAGGTACGTGCCGTTTTTGGGATCGGCGCCTGTAAGCTCGACGGTGGCCCGATTTTCCATCGTGCCGTTCAGGAGCTTCATCGTGTTGAACTCGGTGTCGCGCGAGATGCGGTCGATCTCCGTCTTGAGCTGTTCGACCTCCTTCTGAATTTCACCGCGGTCAAACTGGGTGTTCGTGTCATTCGCGGCCTGCACAGCCAACTCTTTCATGCGCTGCAGGATGCTGTGAACCTCGTTCAGCGCGCCTTCCGCGACCGCCAAGAGGGATTTGCCGTCATAGGCGTTTCTGCTCGCTTGGCCCAGACCGCGGATTTGGCTCCGCATCTTTTCCGAAATCGCAAGTCCCGCCGCGTCGTCGCCCGCGCTTGTGATGCGAAGACCGGAAGACAGCTTCGAGAGGGATTTCGAGGTGTTCTCATTGTTGATGTTGAGAGAACGATAGGTGTTCAGTGCCGGGATGTTGTGATTGATGATCATGATAATATTCCTCCTTGACCCAGCCCTTGCGGATTTCTCCTTTCCGCAGCTCCTTCACTGCATACGGGGGAGAGAAAACGCGTCGGGTTGAAAGACCGGGCGCCGATCTCCATATAGGCGCCGTTTCATGATGTGGCTCCCGGCAAGGTGCATCTCCGGAGAGCCTGCGCGACCTCCCGCCATACTCGTAACGGGAAGTTCTGCACTGCATACAAGCTCTGTTGCTTACAGTTCATGTATCGGCCGGCTTGCGGATGACTTTAGTGAATGTGCGAAATTTCCCATAAAAAAACCCTGTAACCATGCGGCTTTCAGGGTTTTTTGAAACATGTAACATTACTATTTCGGCTCGTTTTAAAAATACTTTATATAAATGTTCAAACTTTTTTTAACAATACTATTCGCGTGCGGATTCTACGACTTCTGCTCCTTGATGAGCGCCGCGAGACCGCGCATGGATTCCGCCCGCAGGCTCTGCGCGGAGGACTCCCTGTTGCTCTCGATGGTTTCAACCAACTCGCCGCGCAGGATCGCGATCTCCCGCGGCGCGTCTATGCCCACGGCCACCTTGTCGCCGCTGACGGATAGGATCGTAAAGGTTACGGAATCGCCGACGCGGAGTTTTTCTCCCGCCTTTCTGCTGATTACGAGCATTGTCAGCCCCCCTCTCGCGCGGAGGCCGCTTTTGCAGACCTTTCGTCCGCCACCGCGTTTTCGGCAAGAAAGGGGCGATAGCGCACCGGGTAGTCCTCGTTCAGCAGGATTACCTGACGGCCGACCATGCGCAGGGGGTTCAAGGCCACGGGGCTGTTCGCGTTGACGGACAGTCCCCTGACGTCGTCGGCCGGCACGGTGGCGATGACGAGAAAGATCAGATCTTTCTCCGAATCGACGCCGAAGAAGCGCAGATCCTCCTCGGACATGCGCGGATCGTAGTTCGGAATCATATC
>JAITAX010000123.1 GCA_031283865.1 Eubacteriales Family XIII. Incertae Sedis bacterium | reverse complement strand
CGAATCGGCGCCCGGCAGCGTGTCTCAGGTCAGGGCCTGCGCGAACGCGCTGCTGCGCTACGGGAAGGGCGAGGCCGTCCCCGTGTTCATCGTGGCGCATGTGACGAAAACCGGCGATCTTGCGGGTCCGCGCATCATCGAACACCTCGTGGATTGCGTGTTGCAGTTCGCGGGCGAGCGCGAACAAGACCTGCGCGTCATACGCGCGAGCAAGAACCGCTTCGGTGCGACAAACGAGATCGGCGCTTTTGAGATGGCGGAGAGCGGCCTGATTCCCATAGAGAACCTCTCGCAGAGCTTCCTCGAAAGCATGGACGGCGCGGCGGAGGGCGCCGTCGCGACCGCCGTGTACGAGGGCAGCCGCCCGCTGCTGCTTGAGCTTCAGGCGCTGACCGCGCCGGCGGGCGCGGGTTTCGCGCGGCGCACGGCCCTCGGCGTCGAGGCCGCCCGCCTGAATATGATCCTCGCCGTCTTGGAGCGCCGCGCCGGCCTCAGCCTGATCGACCGGGACGTCTATGTCAACGTTGTGGGGGGCCTGAAGCCCGAGGGCACCTCCGTGGACCTCGCCGTCGCCCTCGCCATCTATTCGAGCTGCCGGTGCACGCCGATCGGCACGAAGACCCTCGCCATAGGCGAGATCAGCCTGACGGGGGATCTGCGCACCGTGCGCTACGCGGAGAAGATCGTGCGGGAGGCCGCGCGGCTCGGCTTCGAGCGCGTCATTCTGCCGAAAAAAAACGCGGACCGGATCGGGGAACCCGTATCCGGTCTGCGCGTGGACGGCGTGGCCGATCTGAGCGCGGCCATCAATCTGCTGGTTTGAGCGGGCCGTGTCACGGCCCGAGACGAATCGAAACGCAGCCCAACGCTACGATGCTCCGTCCGAGTTATTGCCCAAAGGTTTCATCAAAACTACTCCGCGTCGGCCTCGGCCTTATGCGCGGCGATAATCTTCTCCGACAGATGCGCCGGCACCTCCTCGTAGCGCGCGAAGCGCATCGTGAAGCTGCCTCTGGCCTGTGTCATGGAGCGCAGCAGGATCGCGTATTTGAACATCTCCGCCTGCGGCGCCTCCGCCAGCACTTTCTGCCCGCCGCCTGTCTGCGGCTCCATGCCGAGGATCTTGCCCCTGCGCTTGTTCATATCGCCCATGATGTCGCCCATATACTCGTCCGGGATCCATATCTCCACGTGCATGATGGGTTCGAGCAGAATGGGTTTCGCCTCGACGATGCCTTTCTTGAAAGCCAGAGCAGCCGCGATCTTGAAAGCGATTTCGCTCGAATCCACATCGTGGTAGGAGCCGTCGTAGAGCACGGCTTTCACGTTCACGACCTTGCAGCCCGCGAGCGGCCCTTTCTCTATGCACTCGCGCAGGCCTTTTTCGACGGCCGGCACGTAGTTCTTAGGAACGGAGCCGCCAAACAGCTCCTCCGCGAACTCAAATTCCTCCTGCGACGGCGAGAAGCGGATGTGGACGTCGCCGTATTGGCCCGCGCCGCCCGACTGCTTCTTGTGCTTGCCCTGCACGTCCGAGCTGCCCTTGATCGTCTCCCTGTACGGGACACGGGGGTCTTTCTGCTCCACGTCCACGCCGAATTTCTCTTTCAGCTTCGCCGTGACGATGCCGATCTGTATCTCGCCTTGGCCGCCGAGCAAGGTCTGATGCGTTTCGATGTTGCGCTCCATCACGAAGGAGGGATCTTCCTCCATGAGCTTGTGGAGGCCGGAGCTGATCTTTTCCTCCTCGCCCTGCACCTTTGGTTCGACCGCCACGAACAGGGACGGGGGCGGGAAGCTCACGGCGGGGTATCGTATGATGTGGGCCTTGTCGCAGAGGGTGTCGCCCGTCTGCGTGAATTGCAGCTTGGACGCGGCCACGATGTCGCCGGCCGGCACGCTCGGCGCCTCGCTCTGGGTCTTGCCGCGCAGGTAGAACACAGAGCCGAGCTTTTCATTCTTTTCAGCCCGCGCGTTGTAGATCTCGGCGCCCGGCGTCAGCTTGCCGGAGATCACCTTAATCAGCGATATCTTGCCGACAAAAGGGTCGGCTATCGTCTTGAACACGAAAGCCGAGGCGGGCGCGGCTTCGTCGCAGGCGCGCACG
Organism: Eubacteriales Family XIII. Incertae Sedis bacterium; assembly: GCA_031283865.1. Classification (GTDB taxonomy): domain Bacteria; phylum Bacillota; class Clostridia; order Peptostreptococcales; family Anaerovoracaceae; genus JAITLA01. The sequence continues at coordinate 1,269 of JAITAX010000123.1, read as the reverse complement.
GCTTTCTCGTCTTTCGCATCCGTACCCTCGTAAGGTTCGTGCGCGGCCGGACCCGGAACGTACTGCAGCAGCGCGTCGAGAAGCTCCTTGATGCCCGCGCCCGTCATCGCGCTGCCCGAGAGGACGGGAACGATGTCACCCGAGGCGATGCCGGAGGAAAGCCCTTTCCGGAACTCGTCTTCCGTGAACGCCTCTCCGCCGAAGAATTTTTCGAGCAGGGCCTCGTCGGTTTCGGCTATGGCCTCGTTCAGCGCGTCGCGGTCGTCCTGCGTTACGACGGAATTGCCGAATTTGGCTTTTAGATCCGCGATCACCTGCTCCGTGTTCACGTTTTCCTTGTCGACCTTATTGATGAAGAAAAACTTGGGAAGACCGTACTCCTTGGCGGAATCCCAAGCCTTTTCGGTCCCGACCTGTATGCCCGCAAGGGCGTCGACCACGACGACGCAGGCCTCGACCGCGCGCAGGGCCGAATTGACGTCGCCGATGAAATCAAAGAAACCCGGCGTATCCACGAAATTGATCTTGTTCTTGTTGTATTCGACCGGCACGAGGGAAGCGCTGATGGAATAGCCCTTTTCGATCTCCATCTTGTCGTAATCGGAAACCGTGTTGCCGTCCTCCACCCTGCCGAGCCGGCTGATTACGCCCGTAGCCAGCAAGGCCGCTTCGAGAATCGTCGTCTTGCCGCAGCCGCCGTGACCGAGTAAGGCGACGTTTTTAATGGTATTGCTCGTGTAGCCTTTCATCAAAAAACCTCCTTTTGCAACCTACGTCCGGTTAATAATAAAACATTCCGTCAATTCGGAAGTGTTCGCATCCAAGGAAGCCGCGCAGCCACCATCGTGACAAGGACGGCGAGCAGGAGCCTGAACACGCATACAAACAGAGGGCTCGCGCCGGCCGCCGCAAAGATAAGGGTCGTTTCGATGATGCCGTGGCAGCTGTAGAGGAACACCGCGATAAGCACAAAATCCCGTTTCGAGAGCGGCGTGCGGCTGTTGATCTCGATCAGGGCGCCCGCGCCGTAGCTCACGCCCATGAGCAGGCCCACAAAGAGCGGCAGCAGCGCGTCTCTGCTGACGCCCAAGACGCGGGCGAGAAAGCCGAGCCTGCCGGCCATGCGCTCGATAAGCTTGTAGGCCAGCAATATCTCTATGAGGAGCATGAGCGGCACGATGATCCTGAATACATTCCAGATTGTCGTCAGGCAGCCCGTTCCTATCTCACGCAGGATCACATCCCAAGGCGCGCTCACAGCAGTACGCC
>JAITAX010000177.1 GCA_031283865.1 Eubacteriales Family XIII. Incertae Sedis bacterium | reverse complement strand
ATAGATCTGCGGCCCTTTCATGGTCTTGCGGACGTCCATAATAAAGAATTTCATCCTGCTGTTTACATGATATCCCTCGCCCCTGACCTGTTCCGTGGCGGCCAAGATGCCCTCCGTCTTGCCCATGTTGACAAAGACCGTTTCGTTGCTGACGCGCTGAATGCTCCCCGTCACGATCTCGCCCTGCCTGTTCACATAGTCGTCGAAGATCACGCCGCGCTCCGCTTCGCGTATGCGCTGCATGACGACCTGCTTTGCCGTCTGCGCCGCGATACGCCCGAAATCTTTCGGCGTAACCCTGTATTCGATCGCGTCGCCGACCTTGTAGTTGGGGTCCAGCGCGATGACGTCCGCGAGGGCGATTTGGGAGGATTCGTCTTCCGCATCTTCCACGACGTCCTTGCGCATGTATACATCGATGTCGCCTGTTTCCCTGTCGATATTGACGCTGACATTCTGCGAGGTGCCGTAATTCTTCTTGTACGCGGAAATCAGGGCCATTTCTATGGCCTCTATCAGCAAGTCTTTTGAGATATCCTTTTCTCTTTCAAGTTCCTCCACTGCAAGAATAAATTCCCTGTTCATAATTGTACTGTCCTGCCTTTCAAAATATCCGCGCGCCGTTTTATGCCGCACGCAGCCGCACAAGGTCCGCGATGCGCGAACAACCGTGCTTTGCTTTCGGCGGACGCCCTTTCGCTGTCCGCGTCAGAAGATCACCTTGAGCCGCGTCAAGGCCGCTTCGCCTTGGGGCAGCGCCACCCGCTCGCCCCGGTCCGTGTCGATGCTTATGATCCCGTCCGCGAGGCCGACCAAGACCCCCTCGAATTTCTTCTTGCCCTCAATGGCGCGATAGAGGCTGATCTCGACGGGCCGCCCCGCGAAGCGCGCGAAGTCCTCATCGCGCAGCAACGCGCGATCCAAGCCCGGCGACGACACCTCCAAGCAGTAGCTTTGCTCTATCGGATCAAGCGCGTCCAAGCGGTCGCTCAAGAAACGGCTGATGCGTTCGCAATCGTCGGTTCCGATGCCGGGCGCGTCGATTTCCGCCGCGAGCCGGTCCACGTACACGCGCAGATATCGGTCCTTGCCCTCTTTCACAAATTCCGCGTTGTGAAGCACGTAGCCGTTCTCGGTCAAAAAATCGGCCAATATCTCTTTCGTCAGTTCCGTTATCGTCTTTTTCGCCATCCGAAAACCCGCAAAACCCGCCCTGCCGGGCGTCATCAAAATGAAAGAGTGGGATTGCCCACTCTCTTTACCGCTACCATTACAATTCTTGCCCTATTCACTATATCACAGCAAGCCGCAGATTGCAAGGGGTTTTTGTTGTTTTACTTAATTTCCTTGATTTTCCTTATTCTTACGCAACCAGGGCCGTTTCCCGGACATGGAGCAGAACACGCCGACGGCGCAGACGACGGTGAATATGATGAAACCCGTGCGCATCGTCGCGATCAGCAGCGCGGGCGGCGCTCCCGCAAACGAAGCCGTACCCAAGTGGGCCGAGACGACGAGGGTGACGACGGCCATGCTCGTCGTGTGTCCCATGCCGCGCATCGTCGCGATGATCGATGAGGTCACGCCGTAGTCGCTTCGCGGAACGAGAGACATGATCGCGTTCGTGTTCGGCGAAGAGAAGAAACCGAAGCCGACGCCGACGATCACGAGGCCCACGATGATTAGGGGCAGCGGATACGCAACCGAGATGAAAGACAAGAGCAAAAGTCCGGCCGCGCACAGGCCCATGCCCAAGGAAGCCAGCTTGAACGGGGAAACGCGGTCCGAAAGCCTGCCGGCATAGGGTGACAGAATCGCCATAATCAGGGGTTGGCTGATCAGCAAGAGGCCCGCGTTCTGCGAACTCATGCCCAAGGCCACCTGCAGGTATACGGACATGAAATAGCCTATGGCGGAAGTCGCGCCGTAGTTCAAAAGCGTGGCGAGATTCGAGAGGCTGAAGCTCAGGTTGCTCGCGAACAGCCGCACCTCTATGATGGGGCTTGCCGCCCTGCGTTCGCGCCGGACGAAGAACACGCCGAGGACGAAGCCCGCGGGAATCAGGAATCTCGCGATGAACAGCTCCGTCAAGGCGGAGAAGCCGTACATGACGCACAGCACCATGCCGACGTACAGGATCATGCCCGGCGCGTCGTAAAGCCCGCGCACCGGCCGGCTTTCCGCAGCGGCGGGCTTTTTGGACGGCAGATTGAACAATGCCAGGAAGAACACCGCGAGGCCCAGCGCGCCTGTGATGAGGAAGATGGAATGCCATCCGAGATAGTGGTTGAGCAAGCCGCCGAGCACGGGACCCGCCGTGAGCCCGGTGTAGGTGGACGCCACGGAATAGCCGAGGACCTTGCCGCGCATCTCCGGCGGAAAGGTATCCACGAGGATTGCGATATTCGTGCTGAAAATCATCGCGCCGCCTATGCCTTGGGCGATTCTGAGCGCTGTCATGCTGCCCACGGACCACGCGAGGGAACAGGCGCCCGAGAACAGCGAGAAGATGAGAATGCCCGTGACGAGCACGCGTTTGCGGCCCGTCAGATCGGCAATTCTGCCGAAAGGGGCGGAAAAAGCAGTGGAGGCCAGCATATATCCCGTTATGATCCAGCCGATCATCGCGGCGTTGCTGTGAAACTGCGCCGAAACGGCGGGTACGGCGAGGTTGACGGAGCTTGCGGTGAAAGTCGTCAAAAACGAGGTGCTGATCGTTACGATGATGGTTGCCCGCCGGCGGGACGCCCGGGTCAATTCGTCTTTCTTCATATGCTTTGTCCCAATTCGCGCGGAAAGCGCCTGCCCAAACGCGATGAGTGCTTCGGCGCAGTAAAGTTGACAATGGCAATATTATAAAGCTTGGTACCGTACCAATGTCAAGTGTCGATTGTAAAATCGCGCAG
>JAITAX010000171.1 GCA_031283865.1 Eubacteriales Family XIII. Incertae Sedis bacterium | reverse complement strand
TGTCGTAGAGTTCCGCAAAGCTCTTCCACGTTTCGCCGGGGTAATAATTGCCCGTGTTGTAGGCGGTCAGGCCCACGACGTCCACGTATGCGTCGCCCGGATAGTACATCAGCGCGTCGTTCCACGTAAAATCCGGAAAGGATTTGCCGTTCGGGTTCCAGATCCAAATCACATTCCGCGCGCCGGCCCGCTCGAAAAAGCCGTAGACATAGCGGTAGAACTCAATGAAGATCCACGGATCGCGCGCGGTGTTGTAGCCCGCGTAGGGACACCAATCGCCGTTCATCTCATTCCCGAGGCGAAACAGCACGGGATGCGCGAAAGCCGCCACCGTCTCCGCGTAATTCTTCAGAAATTCATCGTAGGCCCCGTTTAGGATCGCGTAGACCATGTTGCCCTCGGGGGCCTGCGTCGCGGAGGTTTGCAGCGTCAATTCGAGCGCCCGCCCGTTCTTGTACGCGTTCTCAAGGCGACGCTCGAGGTTTGAATGCCTGTAGGTGTTTTCAAAGTTTGAATAATTCAAAATAACGGGAAAGCTGTAGTCGACCAAGGCTTCGTACTCGTTCAGCGGCTTAAAATCTTCGGGCGTGTGCGGCTCGAAGATCCCCCACGTGAGCGGGGCCTCGGCGCCGAAGTAATGTTCGTAGAAAGTCTCCGTTTCCTCGTTCCAATCGCGGGAAGAGAGGTTCGTGGCTGCCGCCTTGCGAATGAAACCCGCCGCGCTCTTCGGCACGGTCCGAAAACCCTCGACCAGATAGCCGTAGCCGCCGCTTTGGTAGAGCGGCGCGGAGGAACTCATGAGAATCGTAATGTATTCACCGTCGCCGACGGGAATGTCGATGCAGGCGTAATAGCATTTGTCGGAATCGATCCGCGAAAGCCTGCCCCTGCTCCACAGCGTGACGTGAACGCTGCGGCCGCCGATCTCCTGCGTTCCGTTGTACTCTATGTAATGGTCCGTCCCGTTGCGCAAAAATCCGTTCGAGTACACGATGTAATCCGAGGCGGAAACGCTGCCGCCCAATTTTTGGTTGAATATAGCAATGCGCTTGTCGGGGCTTTCAAGCACGGCGCAGACGCCGGCTATGCGCATGTCCGCGCGCAGACCCTTGTCTACGAGCAGACTGTAGCCGCCGACAAAATTCGTAAAGCGATTGTAGGCCCCCTCTTCCTCCAGCGTGTACAGGCCCTGCGGCACGGGTTCAAGGCCGTCCGCCGCCGCAGACGAGGGAGAAACCGCGCCTGCGAACAAAAACACGAGGAAGATCACCGAAACGATACTGGATGTCTTTCTCAAAATATCCCTCTTCTCCTAATAGGTCACTTCTCGATGCCGACGCGCGCGTCCACGCCCATCTTGTAGTAATGCTTGACCTCCCGCATCTCCGTCACGAGGTCTGCGGCGTCGATGATCTCCTGCGGCGCGCCGCGTCCCGTCAGCACGACCTCCGTTCGCGCGGGACGGCGCGCGAGCACGGAGAGCACCTCCTGCGGCGTCAGCAGCCCGCAGGACATGGCGGTATTCGCTTCATCCAATATTACCACATCGTAACGATCCGCGGCAAGGGCTTCTTCAATTTGTAACAATCCCGACCGCGCGTGCAAAATGTCTTCGGGTGAGGGTTTTCCGTGCACGAAATGCGGGTCGCCGAACTGCACCAACATCAAATTCTCAAAGCGCTCGGCAGCCGCGAGTTCGCTGTAAGCTTGGCCTTTCATGAACTGGCCGAGATAGACGCGCCCGCCGGCGCAGAGCGCCCGCAGCGCAAGACCGAGCGCAGCCGTCGTCTTGCCCTTGCCGTCGCCTGTGTATACCTGCATATATCCTTTCTCCAGCATCTTTTTCTCCTTTCTTCGCCGCGGCGCGCCGCCGGCGCCGTCAAAGCTTCAAAATCGCCTCCGCGAGCCTGATGCCGTCCACGGCGGCTGAAACGATGCCGCCGGCGCAGCCCGCGCCCTCGCCGCCCGCATAAAGGCCGCGAATGTTCGTGCACAGATCTTGGCCGCGCGGTATTCTGACCGGCGAGGAACTGCGCGTTTCCACGCCGTACAATCTCGCCTCGGGCAGGTCGAAGCCTTTCAATTTCTCTCCCAAGCGCGGCAGGCCCTCGCGAATCGCTTCTGCGGCAAAGGCGGGCAGGCAAGCGGCAAGCGCGCTCTCTTTCCCCATGAAGTCCGCAAGGCGCTCCGTCGGCGGGAAGTAGGGCCTCGGCGCGGCCTCCGAGGCGAAAGCCCGCTGCTCGCAGGTGCGCTGAAAGGCGATGCCCGCCAGCGGATCCTGCGGATCTCCCTGCGCTGCGAAATCGGAAACGCGAACCTCGACGAGCAGGGCGCTGTTTGCGAAAGCGCCCGCGCGCGCGCGTTCGCTCATGCCGTTCGTGACCGTGCCGAAAGGCTCCGACGCGGCGGGGATCACGACGCCGCCGGGACACATGCAGAAAGTATACAGGCCGCGCCCGTCCGCGGTGCGCAGGGCAAGCTTGTAATCGGCGGGCGGCAAGCCGGCCTCGCGCGGCGCCATGCCGTAGATTTCAGTGAAGTGCTCGCCGTACTGCGCCGCATCTATGAGCCGCTGCGGATGCTCGATGCGAAGCCCGACGGAGAAAGGCTTAGGCGTCATGCGGACGCCCGATGCGCGGAGCATCGCAAAGCTGTCGCGCGCGCTGTGTCCCGTCGCGAGCAGCAAAACCTCCGCCGGCAGTTCTTCCGTACCGCGCGGCGTATCGACGAGGACGGCCCTGAGCGCGCCGCCCTGCGCGCAAAGGCCCGCCAGCTTATGCTCGAACAGCACGGTCCCGCCGAGGGACAGGATGCGCGCGCGGAGCTTCTTCACGACGACGCGCAGCACATCCGTCCCGATATGCGGCTTGTTCGTGCACAGGATCTCGTCGCCGCCGCCCGCCTGCGCAAGGGTTTCCAGCACCGCGCCGACGCGCGGATCCTTGATCCCCGTCGTGAGCTTGCCGTCCGAAAAGGTACCCGCACCGCCCTCGCCAAACTGCACGTTCGACTCGGGGTCGAGCGCGCCGCCCGCAAGGAAGCGGTTTACATCCGCGACGCGCGCGTCCGCGTCCTTGCCGCGTTCCAAGACGACCGGCGCGCGGCCGTGCGCGGCCAAGGTCAGCGCCGCGAACATGCCGCAGGGTCCGAAGCCCACGATCACGGGAGCGGGACCTACGCGCGCGCGCGCAGCCGCCGCCCCCCGCGCAACGAAAGAAAGGCCCCCGCCCGCAGCAGGCGCCGCCTCTATCCCCGCGCCGCCGCCGCGCGCGCGGAGCCGCCGCAGAAAATCCGCCTCGAAATCCTCCGGCGCAGTGCGAAGCTTCACCGCGCCCGCGCGCGGCGTTACGGAAAAATCAACGCTGTACACAAAACGAATGCGCGCCTTGTCGCGCGCGTCCACAGACTTCGCAGCCACGCGCCACTCGGACAGCGCATATCCGAAACGCCCCGGCGCGCAGCGCTTCTCAATCGCGCGCGGTATCGCCGCAGGGGCTTCCCCCGGCTTCAGTTTGATCTCGCGTATCCTAAGCATCCGCCGCCGCTCCCCGCGCCGAAAGGCCCGCTTTCATCCCCGTGCGAAAGGCCCAGTTCAGATTGAAGCCGCCGCACACGCCGTCGTAGTCGAGAACCTCTCCCGCAAAGAAAAGTCCGCGCACGAACTTTGATTCCATCGTGTTCGCATCGATCTCGCCCAGCGAAACGCCGCCCGACGTGACCTGCGCCTCGCGCCAGCCCTGCGTTCCCTCGACGGAAAACGCCATGCCCTTGACCAGACGGGCAGCAGCGCGCGCGTTTCCCCTCGTTTCCGTTTCGACCAGCGATGCGAGTTTTTGAGGCAGCACGCCCGTCAGAGAAGCGGCCCGATTCTCCGCGAACAGGTCCCGCAGCGTCCGTTCCTCTATCGCAGGCGCCAAGTCCAGCACGATCCGGCGCGCGCCGCGGTGATTCACACGCATGGCCCGGCTCAGATCCAAGATGCAGATGCCGGAGAGACCGTCCTCCGTAAACAGCACCTCCCCCGCCGCGTGCGCCGCAGGCGCGTCCCCGATCCAAAGCGCGGCCGAACACTTGGCGCGAACGCCGCGAATCACCCGCAGCCTCTGTTTCTCTTCCTCCGCACACACCACGCGGACGAGGGAGGGCAAGGGACTTACGACCTCGTGTCCGAAATGCCGCGCGAAAGCATAGCCGTCGCCCCTGCAGCCGTACTGCGGTCCGGCCTTGCCGCCCGTCGCGATGATGAGCTTCTCCGCGCGAAACACGGCGCCGTCCTCCGCCTCTATCTCAAAGCGGGCGCGCGGCGCCCGCCCGGTGCTTCCCGCGACGGCGTCCTCCTCAGCGCCCGCGCGGCGCAGCGTTTTCACGGGCGCGTTGCAACGCAAAACGACGCCTAAGCGCGCCATCTCTTCGCGCAAGGCGTCCCGTACAGCCGCCGCCTGTCCCGCATAGGGGTAAAACCGGCCCTCCGCATCGCGGCGCGCGAGCAGGCCGAGTTCGCGGAAAAAATGCAGCACCTCGCCCGCCTCCGCGCAGGCGGCATTCGTAAAATTGCAACGCCCGGCGCCTGTCGCGAGCAGCTTGCGCCCCGGCTCGTCGTTCCGTTCAAGGCACAGAACCCTCGCGGTCTTTGGCGCGTCCACGCCGGCCGCACCGGCGGACGCGGCGGACGCGGCGGCCGCCATGCCCGCCGCACCGCCGCCCACCACGGCGACCGCGTATGTATGCTCTTTCATTACGCGCGTCCTCCCCGCCGGCGCTTTCAGCCTTTCATCAGGCTTTCCAGCGATTCCTCGCTCGCGTAGGCTTCCAGAAGCCGCGCGGACTTTGAAACATCGCCGATCAGGATGCCGCCCGTAAAGCGGTTGTTGACGAAATAGAATTTTTCGTAGAAGCCCTTTGCCGCGTCGCGGATCTCAAAGGTCTTGTACTGCTTGGAGGCGTCGCCGCCGTTGTCGCCGACCGCGAACAGGGACAGGCCGAGACCGTTGAACGCGTTGGACGGGATGACGGGCGTATAGACCGCCTCGTCGCCGACCGCGTTGATGCCGGCCGTCCGCCCCATCTCCACGGCCTGCATCCAGATGCCGTAGTTCGCGCCCGCATAGGCCGCGCAGTCGCCGCAGGCATAGACGTCCGCCGCGCTCGTTTCCATGCGTTCGTTGACCTCAATCGAACGATCCGCCTTGATGCCGGCCGAAACCGCAAGCTGCACGTTCTGCCTGTTTCCCGTCGAGAGCAGCACGAGATCGGCGTCGATCACCGTGCCGTCGGCCAGCTTGACGCCCGCGGCTCTTCCGCCGGACGAAAGGATCTCCGCGACCCCCGTTCCGATGTGAACCGCCACGCCGACCTTTTCCGCGCCCTCTTTCAAAACAGTTCGCGCCGGCGCGTCCAACTGCCGCTGCATCAGGCCGGCGCCGCCCTCGATCACGGTGACGGGCAAACCGGCTTTTTTAAGCTCCCAAGCCGCTTCAAGCCCCAGCACGCCGCCGCCTATGACCGCCGCGCCGCGCACGCCCTTTATAAAGCCCCGCAGGCCGACCACGTCCGCAAGCTGCCTGACTGCAAACACGCCCGCGAGGTCCGCTCCGGGGATGGGCGGCCTGAAAGCGTCCGCGCCCGTGGCGAGGATCAGCTTGTCGTAGCTTCTGCTTTCGCCGTTGTCAAGGCGAAGCTCTTTCCGCTCCGTGTCGATTTCCGTCACGGCGGTGTTCAGCGTAAGACGTATGTCGTTCTCCCCATACCAGCCGTAGGGCTTGATGAAGAAGTTGAGGCCGTCCGGCTCCGAGAGTATGCCCTTAGTCAGCATCGGGCGATTGTAGCCGATGATGTTCTCGCGGCTGATCATCTCGACGGAGCAGACCTTGTTGCGCCGCCGTATCTCCTCGCAGGCGCTCGTGCCGGCCGCGCCGTTTCCTATGATGATAAAGCGTTCGTTCTTCTCCGATATGAAATCCGCGTCCAAGGCTTCCGCCTCCGTGAACTGCTCCGGGCCGACGCCGCAGACGGGGCAGGACAGGGGCGCTTCATCCCCCTCGACGAGTTCACCGCAGACGAGACAGCGCCATACGCGCCGCTTCGCGCTCTGCTTCCTCGGCTCGACGACCTTGCCCGCCAGCACGGAGGCGCCGAAGCCAAAGCCGAACTCATAGGCTTCCCGCAGGTTCGCCTCGTTCGGCTTGAACTTGAAGCGCAGGCCCTCGCCGTAGACCCTGAGCTTGAGCTGCGAAAGCCGCGCCATGATATGCGGCACACCCTCGCCGCTCCAGCCGTAGGAACCGAAAGCCGAGGCGAATTTACCGCCGTGCGTCTTGGCGAACATCGAGACAGTCAAATCCCAAATGGGCTTGAGCGCCTCCCCCACAATCGTGGGCGTGCCGAACAGAATGCCGTCCGCCCACGCGATGTCGGCAGACACCGCCGACGAATCCGCCGTCACGAGATCGTAGAGCCGCACGTCGAGATCGCCCGCGTCCCGCGCGCCCTCCGCGATCCGCTGCGCGAGCGCTTCCGTGTAGCCGTAGGCCGAAACGTAGGGGATCACGACCGTCTTCTTCGCGTTCGGATTCTTGACGGAGGCCCATTCGCGGTAGAAATCCACGATGCGGCGCGGCTCCTTGACGAGCACGGGGCCGTGTCCCGGCGCGATGATCTTGATGGGAAGCGCCTCTGTCTTCGCGATTGCCCGCAGCACGTCTGCGGCGAAAGGCCCCATGATGTTGTCGTAATAATAGCGGAGCGCCCGCAGATAGCCCGCCTCGTCCTCAAGCTGTTCGTTCGTGATGCGTTCGCTGCTGTAATGGCAGCCGAACACGTCACAGGAGATAAGCGTTTCCATCTCAGGCACGTAGGTGAGCATACTGTCGGGCCAGTGCAGGTTCGGCGCGCCGATAAAGCGCAGCGTCTTACCGCCGAGAAACAACTCGTCGCCGTCCTTGACTACGGTCGCGCTGAAATCCTTGTTGCAGATGTCTTTCATGAAATTGACGGCGGCGGCGGTCCCCACGATGCGCAGGCCGGGATTGATTTTCAGCAGCTTCTCGACGCTGCCCGAATGGTCCGGCTCTGTGTGGTTCACGATCAGATAATCTATGTCCGCCGCGTCGACCACCTCAGAAAGGGTCGCAAGGTACTCGTCGAAGAACTTCAGCTTGGAGCTTTCGAAGAGCGCGGTCTTCTCCGAGCCTTTCAGCACATAGGAATTGTACGTGGTGCCGAACTCGGTTTCCATGATGATGTCGAACACCCGCAGCTCCGGGTCGAGGCTGCCCACCCAGTAGAAATCTTTTGTAACTTCTTTACTTTTCATATAAATATTCCCTCCGATCTGTTGCGCCGCGCGTTTGCTTCCTCAAAAGAAGTGTTTCTGTTTTTCATTATAAGCCGGACACCGCGAAAATACAATGCTTTCTTCGAGAGTGCACGCTTCTCGGGTGGGTTTTCGCTCGGGTCGCCGCGCAAAGAGCTTCACTCATTCCGAATGCTCTCGAGGGCCGACAGATTCATCGCGCGCCGCGCGGGCGAATAGCCCGAGATCAGCCCAATCGCCGTGGAGAAGCCGAGGGCCGCCGCCGGCAGCCAGAGCGGGATTACAGAAATGCGCTCGGCGGACATGCCGCCCAGCATACCGCCGATCACGGGAAGCAGCGCCGTATTCATGAGCAGCGACGCGCCGTAACTCAGCGCGATGCCGAGCAGACCGCCGGCGAAGCCGATGATCGCCGCCTCGGTGAGGAAAAGCCTGCGTATATCCGGCAGATCCGCGCCGAGCACTTTCATGATCCCGATCTCTTTCGTCCTTTCGTATATGGACATAATCATCGTGTTCGTGATGCCGAGGGCCGCCACGAGCAGCGACACGGCGCCTATGCCGCCGAGAACGGCCTGCGTCATGCGCGCCTGATCCTGCATCATCTCCAGCGCGTCGTTCAGACTGCTCGTCTGCAGGCCCATGCCGCGTATGGACTCGCTGACCGCGCGCACGTCCTCTATGTCGCTCACGTACACCATCGCCTCCCGATAGCCCGCGTTTTTGTCGTAGCTGCGCTTCTCGGCCCGCGCCGTGTCCTCGTTGATCCGCTTCACCGTGTCGATGTGCATGTAGATGTTGTAGGCGGTGTCGTAGTCGTCCGGATTCGCCAGCACGCCCACGCCCCTGAAGCTGTACGCGTCGTATTCCACCTTGTCTTCGTTGCTGCGGTTCGCCTCCGGCCGGCCGTAATTCCAATCCGCGCTCGCGCTGATCTTTCCTTTCAGCACGTCCACGGGCGGCTCGCCCGAATAGCTGCTGCCCCAGGTCTTTCTGGGGTTGAAAAAGCTGATCGGTATTTGGTTGCCGAACAATATGCTTTCCTTGTCGCCCGGCTTCAGAAATTCGCCTTTTTCCACTTTGTAATTGAATTTTTCGAGTACCTCCGGCCTGACGCCGATCACGTTGACGCCCGAAGAGAGGTAATTGTCTATCATGAGCGAAAGCTGAGCCGTTTCCCGCGGCGAAGCCGCCGCCACGCCCGGGATCTTCTCAATCGCCGCGATTGCGCGGTCGTCGAGCTTGATCTGCTTGACGCCGCCCTGCTGCGCCGGGCCGACCGAGGCGGACACGGAGGAACCCATCGAAACGTATTCGCCGCCGCCGGATTGGTAGACCGAAACGAGGTGCAGGTTGCCCCATTGCTCGACCGTGGCGCGGAAAGCGTCCTGCTGGCCGAAGCCTATGGACAGCATCACGATGATCGCGCAGATGCCTATGACGACGCCTATGATCGCCAGCACCGTCCGCGTCTTTCTGCGCAGCAGATTGCGGAGGCTCAGGCTCAGCACATCAAAGCTGTTCATCGTCTATCTCTGTTTCAAGACGCATCCGCCTGCGCTTCAAGGTCCTGCGCAGGAACAGCAGGGCCGCGAGCACGAGGACGGCGCCGCCGCCGATATAAAGCGGCATCCTGCTTTTGGGCGCCTCCTGCGCTTCCTGCGGGAAGAGGCCCGGGTCCTCCTGCATCTGCGTCCGCACCTCGTAGGAAAACGCCTTTTCCGTCGTTTGTTCGTCGCCCGCGGGATCGTCATAGGTGAATAAGATCTTGCCGTTCAGCGTCCCCTCTTCCCGAGGAATGAAGCTGAAACTGTACCTGTCGTTCGCGCCGCTCGCCATATTGCCCGCGTAATAGCTCGTGGCCTCGACGGCGTCAAAATTGCCCTCGGCGGTGACGCGCAGGTTGCGCAGCTGCGCCTTGCCCGTGTT
>JAITAX010000146.1 GCA_031283865.1 Eubacteriales Family XIII. Incertae Sedis bacterium | reverse complement strand
CAACGAGTAGTAGCCTATGAACAAACGCGAAAAAACAAACAGCCTTGACACAAAAATGCGGACTTGATATACTGAACTCGACCCGGCCCTGTGTATACACGGACTCTTCGCCTATACTTTTGCCGCACGAAAGCGACGGTGGTTTCACATGAAAAAGAATACAAGGAATGAAGCGTTTCCCGAGCTTGCCCCCTGCCATTGCGCGAACATACGGTGGATGTCGAGAGAAGTAAGCCGGTTTTATGAAAATGCCCTCAGCGAAAGCGGATTGAAGCTCACGCAGTACGCCCTTTTGAGTTCCCTGAAATTTTACGGCCCGCTTACGATGAATGCGCTTTCGCGCGTTTCGCGGCTGGAGCGCACCACGCTTGTGCGAAAGCTGAAACCCCTGCAAAGCGAAGGCTTCATCCGCCTGTCCGCGCGCGACGCCTCGAATGCAAACTTAGTTTCCGTCACGGATCGGGGGCTGGCAATCTTGGATAGAGCCGAGCCTCTTTGGAACAGGGCGCAGGCATTGTTCAGGGAACGCTTCGACGCTGAGGAATGGGCGCATTTTGTGAGGGTATTGCTGAAGCTGAGCAAAATCAACGGCGAGAACGGCGCGCAAGACGATGAAGCACGGCGGTGAGGACGGCGCGCACGGCGGTTTTGGACGGCGGCGTCAGTCCTCCGCTTCTGCGGCGCGGGTTCGTTCGGACGCGCGCAACCTGTCGAGCGCCCGTTTTGCCCTCTCGCGCACGATCTCATGTTCATCGCACAGCATAGCCGCAATCCGCTCGATGCCCGCAGGCGCGCCGGCGTTTGCCAAAACATTGATCGCGTTCAACTTCCACATCCAAAGAGCGTCTTTCTTGATATAGAAGAACTTGGGCGCCAATATGCGCTCGATCTCCGCGTAAGGCAGGGAAAGGATGTTCTCGGGGGAAAGCAAGCCGCCGAGTTCGCGCAGTCCCGGAAACTCCCGCTCGCCCGTCCATTTGCCTTTATTCATGGGGCATACATCCTGACAGGCATCGCAGCCGTATATGCGCGTTCCCATGCGGCGGCCCGTTTCCTCGTCGTATGCGGCCGGCGCGCTCAATGTCGAAAGCCTGCTCACGCAGGTCGCCATATTCATGGTATAGGGCGCGAAAAGGGATTTTGTCGGACAGGCGCGGATACATCTGTCGCAATCGTCCGGGCAGGGCGGCAGCGCGGACCCGTCCGAGATCAACTCCATTTCCGCATCGGTCGCCCATGCCGTGAGGCTCACCCAAGAGCCTTTTTCCGTATACAAAAAATTGTTGCGGCGTATAAGACCGAGCCCGGCCTTGTGCGCGGCCCAGCGCATGGCGGTAATGCCGGGATGCACGCTGCTCGCCGTCTTCAGTCCCAATTCGCCAAGGAAGTTTTCAAAAGCCGTGATTTTCTTTCGTTCGGGGGAATCCGGATTAAACCTCGAATCGATTAGATAATATTTTCCGTAATGCGCCGCGTTCGCGGGAAGCGCGTAATGTCCGTAAGACAGCGCGATCACAACGATGGATTTCGCCCAAGGGAATTTTTCTCGGATGTCCGCGAAGCGCAGGAATCCCCCGTACACGGCCTCGCCGTTCGGGATGCGCCCCATGCGTTCGCGCAGCCGGTCGGCGTAGTCCGACATCGCCTCGGGCCTGATGATCCCGCATTTGTCGATATTGAGCGCTTGCGCTTTTCGTTCTATTTTCGATACAAGCGACAGACCGCCACCGTTGCGCTGCAACATTGCATACCCCCTGCTTTGCGATACGTCCGCTGCGCCGAAGCGCGCGGCCCCCGGTACTGTGTATATACACATGTACACTATAGCAAGCGCCCGGCAGCATGTCAAGCAGAATATGAGATCTTATTGCAGCGTGTGCAGCGTGCAGCGATCTTAATTTGCCGATCTCACGCCTGCAGCCGGATGCCCAAGCGGGCGAGTTCCGCGCAAACGGCCTCGAACGCGGCCTTGTCGCGGCAGGCCACCGTGTGCAGATGCACGCCGCCGGTCAGTTCGGACAGCAGACGCTCCTTGCTGTTTCGGATATTCCGCATAAATTCGTCCACGTCTTCGCGCGTCGCAATGTTCAACTGTCCCGTCATGTCGCCGTAAAGCCGGTGCGTGACGGTGACGTCCACGGCTTCGCCGCCGAGCGCAACGATTGCGGACAGTTCCTTTTCCGCGTCGGCGAAGCTGTGACGGCAGGCGATCTTGCCGATGTAGCGGCCCGCAGGCAGGGCGGTGGCCATAATGTAGCCGCGCGCGGTGGCGATGATCTCATTTCCCTGCGCGCGCAGCAGGGCGATATCACCGACGATCACCTGCCGGCTGACGCGCATACGCGCGGCGAGCGCGGCTGCGCTCATCGCCTCCCCGCTCTCGCGAAGCGCCGCCAATATCTCCGCGCGCCGTTTCTCCGCTCCCATGAAGCGTCGCCTCCTTTCCTCCGCAAAGCATCCGTATTATTCCCATTGTACCATAAAAGCACGGCACAACGAAACTTTTATGATACGGCGCGCTGCTTTGGCGCGCAGACATGGCGCAGCTTTTCATCCGCTGCGGCAAAACCCGTTGCATCCCGGCCGAAAAAATGATATGCTGATGTGGCGGACAAAACGTGATCCGCGAGGTTGCGCGTCCGATTGCCCGCGCTGCCGCGGATTTGTTTTCATTCGCGGCTTCCGGGAGGATGCGAGGGCTGTCCTGCGCGAAAGCGGGCTTGTTCCGCCGGCGCAGAAAGGTCGGGAAAGCAAAGTCTATGCCGAACCAATTTTCGAGAACCGCATTGCAGCTCGGCAATGAGAATATGAACAGGCTGTACGGCGCGCGCGTGGCGGTTTTCGGCATCGGCGGCGTCGGCGGCTATTGCGTCGAGGCGCTTGCCCGCACGGGCATAGGCACCATTGATCTCTTCGACGACGACTGCATCTGCCTGACGAATCTGAACAGGCAGATCATCGCGACGCAAAAGACCGTGGGGCTCTGCAAGGTGGACGTCATGCGGGAACGCATTCTTGAAATCAATCCGAGCGCCGAGGTCGGCGCACACAGAATTTTTTACGGACCGGACACGGCAGACGCCGTCGATCTGTCGGGCTATGACTACATCGCGGACGCCGTAGACACGATGACCGCGAAGCTGGAACTCGTATGCAGGGCGGCTGCGCTCGGCGTGCCGATCATCAGCTGCATGGGCGCGGCAAACAAGCTCGACGCTTCGGCTTTCGAAGTGGCGGACATCCACGAAACCTCCGTCTGCCCGATGGCGCGCATCATGCGCAAGGAACTGCGGAACAGGGGCATAAACCATCTGAAAGTCGTGTACTCAAAGGAGCCGGCCGGGACGCCGCTTGCGGATGCGGCGGAGAGCTGCCGGTATCAATGTATCTGTCCGCCCGGCGTCACGCGGACCTGTCTGCAACGCCGCCAAGTTCCGGCCAGCAACGCTTTCGTCCCGGCCGTCGCCGGTTTGATTATGGCCGGCGAGATGATCCGGGATCTGATCGCGCTTGCGCCGGCCCGTGTTGTCGAAAGGAGCTAAACATTTATGTGGGAAAGGGAGCTATACAACCGGCTTCTCGCGGTGCTGCGCGAGGGAGAACAAGCCGCCGTCGTATCCCGCTTCGAGGCGGGAAAGATCGCGAAGCGGCTCGTGCGGGAGGGTGACGCGGGGGAATGGGCCGCGCTCGCGGCAGCCGACGGTCCGCTTGCGTTCGCGCAGGACGGCGACGCGTTCACGCTCACGGAATATTACACACCCAGACCGCGGCTTTTGATCCTCGGCGGCGGGCATATCGCGCTCGCGCTGTCGGCGATGGGTGCCATGATCGACTTTGACACAGTCGTGTTCGACGACAGACCGATCTTCGCCAACAGGGAACGCTTCCCGCAGGCACGCGAGGTCATATGCGACAGCTTTGCAAACGCGATGGAGCGGCTGAAGATCAGGAAGAGCGATTACGCGGTCGTCGTCACGCGAGGGCACAGGCACGACACGCTCTGCTTGCAAGGCATCCTGCGCGGCCCGCTGCCCTATTACATCGGCATGATCGGCTCGCGGCGGCGCGTGGCGATCATCAGGAAACAGCTTGCGGACGAGGGTTTCCCGCCCGAGGACATCGCAAAAGTCTACTCCCCTATCGGACTGCGCATAGGCGCCGTCACGCCGCAGGAGATTTCAATATCCATACTGTCCGAAATCATACAGCACAAACGCAAGGGACCCGCTTGGGCGAGCGACGCCGCGGATGCCGCGCCCCGCAGCGCGGGCGCTTCGGACGTCGATCTCGCGGAATGGCTCGCCGACGAGAAGAACAGCGCGGACGCCTTAATCACGGTGGTAAGGACGCACGGCTCGACGCCGCGCGAGGCCGGGGCGAAGATGGCGGTCGGCTACGAAGGATCCTTTGTCGGCACCATAGGCGGCGGCTGCGCGGAGGCCGGCATCGTGCAGGACGCGCGCAGCGTGATCCGAAACGGCGGCTACAGCCTCAAGACCTTGGATTTGACGGATTCCGCCGAAGAGGACGGCATGGTCTGCGGCGGCACGATGACGATTCTGATCGAAGCCTTGCGGCCCGCGCCATGAGCGAAAAGGCCCTGATCGCGATGAGCGGCGGGGTGGACAGCTCCGTCGCCGCGCTTTTGGCCCTGCAGAGCGGCGCAAGCTGCGTGGGCGTCACGCTCAAGCTGTTCGAGAACGCCGACGTGGGCGAGAGCCGCGAAAAAAGCTGCTGTTCGCTGGCCGACGCGGAGGACGCGCGGCGCGTGGCCTACGCCGTCGGCATACCGCACTACGTATTCGACTTCGGCGAGGACTTCCGGCGCGAGGTCATGGACCGCTTCGCGCGCGAATACCTTGAAGGCCGCACGCCCAATCCCTGCATCGACTGCAATCGCTTCATCAAGTTCGGACGCCTGCT
>JAITAX010000115.1 GCA_031283865.1 Eubacteriales Family XIII. Incertae Sedis bacterium | reverse complement strand
CGCCCACTGCTCCGTGATGTGGTTTGGAACAACGAACAAACTCTTGTTGCACAGTCCGATGCGCTTGCTTTCCATCGCCGCCGCAACCATCTCATACGTTTTCCCGGCTCCGACTTCGTGCGCCAAAAGCGTATTGCCGCCGTAGAGGATATGCGCTATTGCGTCCGTTTGGTGCTTTCTCAGCGTAATCTCCGGGTTCATGCCGGGGAACGTCAGGTGAGAGCCGTCGTATACGCGAGGGCGTATGCTGTTGAATTTGTCGTTGTAGAGCCTGCAAAGCCGTTCGCGGCGTTCGGGATCAGCCCATATCCATTCTTCGAATTTTGAACGGATCACTTCCTGTTTGGCCTGCGCTATCGCCGTTTCTTTCTTGTTCAGGACGCGTTTTTCGTCGCCCTCCGGGGTGTATTCTTTGTCCCATACCCGCACATCGCGCAGGTTCAGCGAATCCTCGATGATCTTATAGGCGTTTGCGCGCTGCGTACCGTAGGTGCCCGTAACGCGGATGTTGCCGGGGTCGGCGCTTTTCTCCGTGACGTTCCACCCGCCCGTATGCGCGGAGTAGTGAACCTTGATGCGTTCACGGGCATAACCGGAGGTTTGCAGAAGCTCGTACATGAATTGCCGGATTACGTCCTCCGGCACCCACGTCGCGCCAAGACGGACGGCTATTTCAGCCGCCGTCAGATCCTCCGGCAGCGCGGCTTCAAGGGCGGTCACGTTCACCCGGAAGATGTCCGTGACATCGGCCGCCCGCTTTGCCGCAGCCAGCTTTTCGCGTATGTCGCCGCTCAAATACTCGTCGGCGGTCACATACTGCGGTTTGCCGTTTTCATCAACGGGCGCGGGCAATCGAAAGATCAGGCCGTTGAGTTCCTGCACCAGTGCGTCCTCGCTCCGGCCTGTGAGTTCGGACATAAAGCCGAGGTCAACGCGGGCCTTTTCGCCCATCGACGCGGCCAGCGCCTCCGTCGCCGTGTCAACATGGGTGATGGGTACGTGGGGCTTGATCGTGCGCTTGGAAAACATATCGGCCTTGCGCGGGGGCTCGCCGTTTTCGTTCAGCACTTCAAGAGAGCATAACAAAGGGTAGGCGCTGTCCTGCGCGAACGCCATGCCGTTTCCGCGCGAGTTAATCAGGCCGTACTTGCGGGTGAAACCGTCGTACAGCCGGTTCAGCTTGGCTTGTTCCGCGTTTATGGCGTGTTCGGGATAATCGTCCGTCTGGTACATGATGAGATTGCGGACGCACTCGCGAATTTCGATCAGGCCCCTGACGCGGTTTTGCGCCGTGACGGGCAGTTCTGCGGGAACCATGCGGCTGTCTTGTCGGTAGAAGATTTGCCCGTCAACGACGGTGTAAGAGAAGTTGCGGACATTCGGGTCTGCGGGTACGGAGTTGTCTTCCTCCGGCTCGTCCTCCCCGCGCTCGTATTCCGTGATTTCGGCGTGGATATCGGTAATCGCTTCCTCAAGCTGCTCCGCGAGATCAGCGTCCTCAAACGGGACGCAGGACACGCTGTTTTCAGTGCCGTACATACGGGAGCCGCTTTCTTTGGACATTGTGCCGAGAATCATATCCGGGTGTTCGGCAAAGTAGCTGTTTACCGATATTTGCTCCGGCTCGCCGTCCGCTCCGATGCCGTCAACATATCCGAGGTGTACCCAGTCCGGCTCGGTGTCGGTGATTCCGGCGCGCTTTTGCAGGAAAATGATGTCGGCGGTGACTTCCGTTCCGGCGTTGGCCTTAAACGCCGTCATGGGCAAGCGTATCGCGCCCAAAAGCTCCGCCCTCTGTGCAATATATTTCCGCACGGAGGAATCCTTCTTGTCCAGCGTGAAGCGACTTGTCACGAACGCGACAATCCCGCCCGGCCTGACCTTATCCAGCGTTTTCGCGAAAAAGTAGTCGTGTATGTGAAACTTGTGCTTGTCGTAGCGTTTATCGCTCACGCCGTAGCCGCCGAAGGGGACGTTGCCGATGGCCAAATCGAAAAAAGAATCCGGCAGTTCGGTTTTCTCAAAGCCTTGAACGGCGACTGAGTTCTTCTGATAAAGCTGCCTTGCGATGCGCCCCGTAAGGCTGTCGATTTCCACGCCGAACAACTTGGAATCCGCCATGCTCTCAGGCAAAAGGCCGAAGAAGTTGCCGATGCCGCAGGACGGCTCCAACACGTTGCCCGTCCGAAAGCCCATGTTTTCCGCAGCCTTGTAAATCGCCTTGATGACCGCGGGGCTTGTGTAGTGCGCGTTGAGCGTGGTCGCCCGCGCGGATTCGTATTCCTCCGGGGTGAGCAGAGCCTTTAATTCGGCGTATTCGTTCGCCCATTCCGCGCGGTCCGGGTCAAAGGCGTGTTGCAGCGCGCCCCAACCGACGTATCGCGATAAAACCTCCTGTTCCTCCGGCGTCGCAAAACGGTTTTCGGATTCGACGATCTGCAATGTTTTAATCGCTTCGATGTTGTTTCTGTATTTTGTTTTCGCCCCGCCCGCGCCGAGATCGTCGTCGGTGATGCGGAAGTTGTGCCGCTCCGACCGGGGGATTTCGGGGTGCGGGTCAAAGACGCTCACGCGGTTTCCGCGCCGGGTTTCGCGCTCGCGTTCCCACGCGGGGGTAATGGCTTCCTCGCCCGGTTGCGGGATACGGACGGGTTGCAAGACAATCTCGCCGGGGAAATTCACGACGTTCGGGGTCTTGCGCGGCGCGGGCGTTTTCCGGTCCGGTTCCGGCGTTATGGGGGCGTACATCCGAATAAGCTCAAACGATTCGGAGCGGAAAATCGGGAAGCCCACATTGCCCTCAAAGGTCACGTCCCGCAGACTGACGGTTTCATAGCTCGCATCCACGCTGTCCACAACAAAAAAGCGCCCCTGAATCTCGTAGCGGTCGCCTTTTTGCGGGATATGCGGCCGGTCGGTTTCCGGCCCCGACGCAGGTTCTTCGGTGAGATATTCGTTCTCGATAAAGTCGGCAATGTCTTGAATATCACCTCTGCCGCCGTGGGCGGCGTACTCGGAAATTCCCTCGGCGATCAACTCATCGGACACGGCAAAGCCGCGCAGGGAGAGTTCCTCGCGTATCTGCTCCGAATGCTCCGGGCGCTTCACCCAATCGGGGGCGCGCTCTGCCGTTTCGTTTTGCGCCACGCTGTCGCGGCCGTCTGCGGTTACGTCCTGATATGTTCGGTCTAAAATGTCCTCGCGCAACCAATCGCGGAAGTCCGGGAGTTCAAGGGCCTCGCGCAAACCGGGATAATCCTCGGATTCGGCGGCGTAGTCCAGCCAATTACCGATTTCAATCTCCGCTTCGTGGGCTTGCGTTTCCCCGTCCCGCAAAAAGCCGTACAGTTCGCCCTGCAAGATTTCGTCAATCAGACGCGGCAGATACTTTTTGTAGAGAACGCGCGGTGATTCGGCGGTCGGCGCGGGTTCCGGCTCCGGCGCGGCGGGTTTGATTAAACCGTCGTTCAGGCGGTTCTCGCGCAGCTTGCGGTCAAACTCGGCGCGGGGCATTTCCCGCGTGAACAGCGGGGCGCGGGGGTCTTGCAATACGACGGCCTTGTCGTCGAAAGCATAAATCTCGTATTCCTCGATGCCCATGTACACCGTCGCGCCGAGCCGCAAATCGTATTCGGCGTTCTCGTTCGCGGGCGGTTCCGGCGCGGGCGCGGGAACCGCGGTGGGGCTTTGTTCTGTGGATTTATTTGGCGTGAACAGCGAATACTCGCCCTTTTGGTAGGCGGTCAAATCACGGAACGCCTTTTGCATAGACGGATAATTGCGGTCAAAGTCGGCGGTGTTATCGAGTATCGCTGCCGTCTGCGC
>JAITAX010000111.1 GCA_031283865.1 Eubacteriales Family XIII. Incertae Sedis bacterium | reverse complement strand
CCGGAGCCTCGTGAAGAAAGGCATGGCGGAGCAGACGGCTTTTTGCAAGGCGACGGCGGAGCTGGGCGACATCTCCGCGCTGGCGGACGAGATCAGCCTGAAGCGGAAGCAGGAAGTGTGTGAGGAGATGTTTATGAATGTGCGCCGCTATATGACGACCGGGAGGGTCGCGCTCTTCGTCCTCGGCGGCGCGGTGTTCTGCTTCGGCCTGATTCTGGTCGCGCTGACTTGGTTTAACACGGGTATCGTGGCGGCGACGCTCGGAAGCGGTCTCGTGTTCTGCGGCGCGGGCGCGGTCTTCCTCACCTACTTTGGCCTGACGCAGGAAACGGCCTCAAGGTATCCCATGTCCCGAAAGCGGGCCTTGCTCTACGCCCTCGACGTTTCGATATTCGCGTTCGGCGCGTTCTCGTTCTCAATCGTGCTCTTTTCCGCGCGCGAGTACGCCGTCCTCAATGAATATTTGGACGGCGCCTCGGAAAAGCTCCTGTCAACGGCTTGGCCGGGAGCCGCTGTGGCGACGCTGATCCCTTTCGTATTGCCGAGCATCGCCCTATTCGTGTTCCTCTTTCTGACGGAGAAAGATCGCAGCAAGCCTTGGCTGCTTGAGATGAAAAAGCGCGCTGTGGCGCGCGAGGCCGAGATGCTGAAGAACCCCGTGCAGTTCGGACTGATTAGCGGCGCGATCTGGATCGCGGCGGTCGCGCTGTTCATCGTCCTCACGATAAGCGTCGGACTGCGCTATTCGTGGCTTTCTTTCGTCGGCGCAATCGTACTGGAGCTGCTGTTGCAGGCAAAATTCTTCACGGCTGCAAACAAATAAATTGTGAATGCGCCGTAAATATGGTACAATATCTGCATGAACAGCCGGAAGAAAAGCGAGAAGATCATCAGCATGGCGGAGGCGCGGGAGAGGCGCAGGGAAAAGCGCGCGCAGGGAAAAACCCGCAGGAGCGCAAAGCGCGGAAACCGCATCCTCGCGTATCGAAAATTCTACATCGCAGCGACGCTGTTTCTGCTTGTTATGGCGAGCACCTACGCCGTCCGCATCGCCGTGCTAAAGACGGACGAAGCGCGGGCGACCGCCGAACTCAAGACCGTGCAAGAGCAGAAAGCGCGGCTTGAGGAGGAACTTGCGCATATAGACGACCCGGCGTATATAGAGCAGCAGGCGCGCACGCGCCTCCGCATGGTTAAGCCGGGCGAGATATACTACGTGCTGCCGGAGCGCGGCGACGCGGAAAGCGACGCGGAAAGCGCCGGCGTCGAGAGCGAAAAAGAGAAAGCGGAAGCCGAATGACGCAGAAGCTGTACGCGCCCTCGGCCGTCGCGGAGCTTGGCGCGCGCTACGGGATTCGCGCCGCCAAACGGCTCGGACAAAACTTCTTGGCCGACAAAAACATCGTGGACCGCATCATCGAGGGCGCGGGGATCGGAGCGGACGACTGCGTGATCGAGGTGGGACCCGGCATGGGCGTACTGACGGCTGCGGCGGCGGAAAAGGCCCGCTGCGTGGTCGCGGTCGAGCTGGACGGGCGCCTCATGCCCCTGCTCGCGGAAACCTTGGCGGGCCGTGACAATGTGCGCCTTGTGCACGGCGACATATTGAAAGTCGATCTGCGCGAGCTGCTGCGCCCCGAAGAAACGGACCGCAGCCGAATCAAGATACTCGGGAACCTGCCCTACTATATCACAAGCCCTGTGATCCTGCGGTTTTTGGAGGAAGGACCGCCGGCGGTGAGCATGACTTTCATGCTGCAACGCGAGGTCGCGGAGCGCATAGGCGCACGCGCGGGCGAAAAAGCCTACGGCGCCTTGACCGTGGCGGTGCGTTATCGCTGTGAAACGCAACTCGTCACGCACGTGTCGCGGGAGGTTTTCATTCCCAAGCCGCAGGTGGATTCATCGGTGCTGCGCTTTGACATCCGACGGGAAAAGGCTGCGGCGCCGCGCAGCGAAGCGCTGTTCTTCGCCGTCGTGCGGGCGGGCTTCGGCAAGCGCCGCAAGACCCTGCTGAACGCCCTGACCGGTCTCGGCGGGCGCGGCAAGGAAGAGATCGACCGCGCGCTGGCCGCGGCGGGCGTGGATGGCGCGCGCCGCGCCGAAACGCTGGAACTTCGCGAGTTCGCCGCCGTAGCGGACGCCCTCTGCGCGCCGGCCTGCGCGCAAACGGACGCCTGACGCAAGGCGTACCGCGCAACAATCAAATCGTGTGTGTAATCGGAACGTGTGTGTGAGAATAGAAGAATGATTTCGCAACCAAAGCTTGTTTTTGACCTGCATAGGTCACGTAAGGTCTATGTATTTTTTGAAAAAATCATAAAAAGCCCCATCGCGCTCTGCGCGGCGGTGTCGATCCTCTTGAACATGATCATCGAAGCGGCGGGCAGGCATTCCCTGCCGCATATGCTGGAATTTGCGTTCGGGCGGCCCGCGGTGTTTTTCCTGAACGCGCTGATCATATTTGCCTCGCTCTCCACGGCCCTGCTGTTTCGGAGGCGAATCCTCGCGTACACCGTTTGGTCCTTGGCATGGCTGACCCTCGGCATCACGAACGGCGTCATCCTCTCCTACCGCATGACGCCGTTCACCATGACGGACCTTTCGCTCTTGGAATCCGGCCTGTCCGTGATTCCGAGCTATCTGTCGAAGCTTCAGATCGGGCTTGTGATCGCGGCCATGACCCTCGCGGCGCTGCTGTTCGTCCTATTGTTCCTGTTCGCGCCGAGGAAGCGCGGCGCGATATCGCGCGGCAAGAACGCCGTCGTGATCGTCCTGATCTTCGCGGCGCTCGCCGCCGCAACGGTCTTGGGGACGCGCACGCACGTGATCGGCGCCGTATTCGGAAATCTGGCCTACGCGTACAGGGACTACGGCGTGCCGTACTGCTTCCTGAACACCTGGCTCAACACGGGCATAAAGCGGCCTTTCGGTTATTCCGAGAGGGGCATCCGCGCCGTATTCAGCGCGGAGGAAACAGAAGCGATGTATTCGTACAAGCTCTACTCCGACGCGGGGGCGACGAGCTTTCCGGAGAAGCTGCCGAGCATCATATTCCTGCAACTGGAGTCCTTTATCGACCCGGTTGAAATCGAGGGACTTGCCTACTCCGAGGAACCCGCGCCTTGGTTTCACAGCCTGCGCGCGGAATTTTCGTCCGGTTATCTGACCGTTCCCTCCATAGGCGCGGGGACGGCGAACACGGAATTTGAAGTGCTTTCGGGCATGAGCACGAAATTCTTCGGTCCCGGGGAGTATCCGTACAAGTCGATCCTGCGCGAGCTTCCCTGTGAGAGCCTCGCGTACAACCTGCGGAGCCTCGGCTATACCGCCCACGCGATCCACAACCACAGGGGCGCGTTTTACAACAGGAATCGCGTATTTGCGAATCTGGGCTTTGACACTTTCACGTCGCTCGAATACATGAACGGCGTGACCCTTACGCCGCGCAATTGGGCGCGGGACGATGTGCTGCTGCGGCAGATTACGGGCGCGATGGACGCCACGGCGGGCCGCGACTTCATCTTCGCGATCTCGGTGCAGGGACACGGCAGCTATCCCGAGAAAGCGATTCTGCCGGTGCCCGCCGTGCGCGTGTCCGGGCTTGAAGATGAGGCAAGAACCAACGCGTTTGAGTATTATCTGCAACAAATCCGAGAAATGGATGATTTTCTGCGCCGCCTGACCGCCAATCTCGAAAACCGCCGCGAGGATATACTCCTCGTCCTGTACGGCGATCATCTGCCGGCGCTCGACCTCGGCGACGGTGACATGGCGCACGGTTCTTCGTTTGAAACCGAATATGTGATCTGGGACAATTTCGGGCTTGAAAAGCAGGACAAGGATTTGTACGCCTATCAGCTCGCGGCGGAAACGGAGGCGCGGCTCGGCCTGACGCAGGGGACCCTGCCGACTTACCATCAATATCACGCGCAGGACAGGCGTTACCTCGAAAATCTGCGGAGCCTGCAATACGATATGCTCTACGGTTCCGGATACATATACGGCGGGCGGACGCCCTTTCGACCCACCGCCCTGCAAATGGGTTTTTCGCCGATCGAAACAGATGAGATCACGGAAATCGGCGGCGCGTACTACATCCGCGGCCGGGGTTTCACGTCGTACAGCAAGGCTTCCGTCGGGGATAAGATATTTGAAACGGAGTTCTTATCGCCGCAGTTGCTCAGGCTGTCCGAGGAACTGACGCCCGAGGAAGCGGCCGCGCTGCAGATCAGTCAGGTGGAAAAGAACAACGAGATACTGAGTACCGCGGAATAGCCTGCCGATTTTACGGCGCGCGTTTTGTCCGCCGGCAAGCTTCGGAGGGGATCTGTATGACAGAGAGCGAATTGAACCGCATCATGATGAGAACGCGGCTTTTCAGCGGCTTTCGGACGGAGGAATGCGCGCTGATCCGCAGGATATCAAAGGCGTCGCTGCGGTCCTGCGCAGCCGGCGAACTGCTTGCGGGTGAGGGCGCCGTCATCGATTTCTTTGCAATCGTGACGAAAGGCAAGCTGCTCTGCGAAAAAAACAGCTACGGCGGTCACGCGGAGCTGATCCAGCACTACGTGGAGGGCGATTTGATCGGACTTGATATCGCCTGTACGGTTACGAAGCGCTGTCCCTTTCGGCTCATCTGCCTGAAAGATGCGGAACTGCTTACTTTTCGCTACGATGTACTCATGCGTGCCGGCGCGCAGCACGGCGCGCTCTACGGGAAGCTCAGCGTCAACGTGATCCGCTTTCTCGCCAACGAAAACATCAAGAAACTCTACAAGATCGACGTTCTGTACAAGCGTTCCCTGCGCGAAAGGATCTTGGTCTTTCTGCGAAACATGGAGGCGCGGACCGGCGAAAGCGTCTTCCGCATCCACATGGACAGGGAGGAGTTCGCGCAATATCTCGGCGTCAACCGCAGCTCGCTGTCGCACGAACTGAGCGTAATGCAGCAAGAGGGTCTGTTTCGCTGCAAAAAGGACCGCTTTGAGCTGGCGCCGGCGCCCCGGAAAGCGGAAGAGGACGCCGAAGCCACCGCGCAGTGAGGCACCCCGCCGCGAACCACCGAATGCCGGTAGCTGATAAAGGCATCGTACCGCATCTTATTTCGCCGCCCTGCCCCGGCGCGTTTTCACGACAGGAATCGCCGCGGCGGAACCGAAAAGCAAAACGGCGACAGCGATCATGATGGGCATTGGAACCCCAATCGCCGACGTTTCCGGCGTCGCGGCCTCTTTTACAAGTTCAAAGGCGATTTCGACGGTTTCGGCTTGAAATTGGGCGCTGATCGTGTGCGCCCCGGCATCGTATCGCGCAAACCGTTCGGCGGTGATCGTCAGCACGGTACTGCCGGAGCGGACGGCGTAATCGTCTCCCGC
>JAITAX010000076.1 GCA_031283865.1 Eubacteriales Family XIII. Incertae Sedis bacterium | reverse complement strand
GGACTATTTGGCTCCCGGAACGTACTCGAAGCTACGTGAGGAAGCCAATATAGGCCGGCAGGTTCCGAGATGGGCGAAATTTGCGTGGTGGGTGAGTAGTAACCACTTTTTCATAATTGCAGATAAAACAGATTCCGGTCGGAGGCAAGCTGCACCGTGCTGTACAGGAAGAGCACGTCCGTGATGTCGTTCTCCCGGAAAAAACGCGCGAGCCCGTCCCTGTGGTAGCGCGGGTCCACGAGGATGATGCGCTTGAAATGCGCCGTCAGGAAAGGCGCGAAGCAGTGCGCGAACGAATCTTTCAGAACCAGCAGGCTGCGATTGCTCCGGGCACCCGTGTCAATCGTGACGACGGGATTGTTTCCGCCCAAAAAATACGCGTACCCGTCCCTTTCCGCGAGAAATTTCGCCTCGTAGAGGCTGTCCGAAACGCGGATCGCGCCGCCGCCGTCTTTTCCGGACTCGACGGTCATGCGAAGCGGCGGCGCGTCCTTTCGCTCGAAGACCTCCATGCGGTCCGGCCTCGTCCACGGCAAGCCCGCCTTGGAAGCGTTCACGCCGTAGAAAGTCTCCGACACCGCGCGCACCGTAAAATCGCTCTCGGGCAGAGGTTTCAGCCCGTACCGCTCCGCCCACGCGCTGTACGCGATATAGGCGCCTCGCGAAGTCCAGTGGTGATCCGTGCGGTAATAGACCTGCGTCCCCGCGCGATGCGCGGTCGAGAGGGCCTCCGTCACGTCGCACACGAGCGCGCGGTCGCCGAGCGCCGACTTAATCCGTCGCAGCGCCTCGCCCTCATCGTCCACGGGCGCGCGCGCGGGCAGCAGATCGCCTGCGACCGTCCAAGCCGCCGGTGCCGGAAGCACGGAAAAACGGATGTCCGGGTACGCCTGCGCAACGGACCCGACAAAGCCGCGCAGGTAGCCCAAGTTCGTATCGAGCTGTTTGAAATCGATGGAATCCACAGAAAAGAGCCGGCCGTCCTTGCCGAAGTACACGCGACCGTTGTCCGTGCGGCCCAGCGCGAAATCCGCCGCGCCGGCGAGACCGGCCCACGCGTCGCGCAGCGGGAAATGATCGAGCAGGTAGCGGTCCAGGTCCTCCGTGAAGCGTCCGGACGCCACGGCCCCGGCCGAAAGGGCCGGCATCGCGGCCAAGGTCCTGTTCTCGACCGCGGAATGAGATTGCGGCGGCACAAGCAGACTGCCGGCCGCGAAAGCGAACAGCACGGCGATAAAGGCCGCAGCCGTCAATCGGCTCCTCATTCGAGGAAATCCTCGATGATCTTCTCTGCGGCGGCGTTATCGTTCGACAGGCACAGGATGACGTATTTCCCCGCGCACACGAGCACGGGATCGTTCAGCTTTGCCATTTCCTGCGGCGCGTAGTTTTTAAATTCGGCTTTCTGCGATGAAATGCGCGCGCGCGCGTGTTCCGTGACGGTTTCCGCGCTTTCTTCGTCCCGCGCCTCGATGACGGACACCTCTTCAGCCGTCGCGCCCGTGCTCGTGTACAGCACGAAAGCCGCAATCGATTCGTCCGAGGAATCGACGGCGTAGAGCGCGTAAAACGCGTTGTCGGAAGCCGCCTCCATCTGGTCGTCAAAGGTGATGCCGTCGATCAAGGACTTCGCCAAGTCGCGCGGGTCGAACTCCGCGCCGGCCCGGTTCCCGCCGCAGCCCGCAAGCAAAACCGCGAGCGCGAGAAAGCAGGCCGAGGCGATTGCACACGGAACAAAGCCCCTGCCCGCCAAGCCGCGCGGACGCCCGCGCAGCGGCGTGTCGATTCTCATAGCACGTGCGCTCTCAAATATTCTTCCCATTTCACACAATATTTCTTGTTCAAGTGGATGCCGTCCGAGGAAGCCTCATCCGGCAGTACGCCGTTTTGATCGGCCACGCTTTCGCCCACGTCGAGATAAAACGCGTTCTTCTCCTCGGCGAGCTGCAAGATCCGCTCATTGAAGCGTTCGATATTGGGGTTGTTGTGCACTGTATCCTTTTCCGACTTCCACGCGCTGACCGGCATGATGGCCTGCACGTAGATCAAGGCGTCCGGCTGGGTTTCCCTGACGCGGTCGAGCACGCGTCCGTAGGCTTCGATAAACGTGTCTATGCTGTTCCAGCCGAGTTCATTCAAGCCGAACATCAGGTAGACCTTGCCGAAAGCTCGGTGCGAGAGGGCTTCGCTGACCGTGATCTTGCCGCCGCCGGAATCGACGACGGGCTTCTTAAACACCTGCTCCACCGTCAGCCCCCTGGCCGCGTAGTAGCCGGCGTTGCCGAGATTGGAATAGAGCAGAAGACCCTGCGTGCGCGAGTCCCCGATGAAGAGCGCATCCGAAAAATAATCATCGATCTCGGAGACGTCCACGGCGCCGATCAGCGGGGCTTCGGCGACCGCCTCTTCCGGGGTCTTCTTCACAGCATCGGCCCCCGCCGACACGGTGGCGGGAATCGTTCCGCTTTCGGGCGGCGCTTCGTCGCCGAGGGATGGCGCGCCGTCCTCCTCCGCGGTCGCCGCGGCGACCGCGGAGGAGGACGGCGCGCCATCCCTCGGCGACGAAGCGCCGCCCGA
>JAITAX010000063.1 GCA_031283865.1 Eubacteriales Family XIII. Incertae Sedis bacterium | reverse complement strand
CGTAGGCCGTGCAGTACCATGTTTCCCACTCCTTCACGGAGAGACTCTTGGGGTTCTGCGCGGCGCGGCGGGACAGCTCGTTGTCCGGCGTCGTCAGCGCGCGGTCCGCCACGCTGCTGACCAGACCCGGCCGGCCGGTCATCTCCTGCACGACGGACAGCGGCGCGTAGATACGCTCGTCCTCCGCGCTGCCGGCCTCAAAGATCCCCTTGACCGTAAGGCTTTTGCGCGCGCTTTCGGTTTCGAGAACGAGGACGTCGCCCACCGAGAGGCCCGCCCGCTCCGCGATCAGGGCACCCGCCATGACGGCCTCCGTATCCCCGTCCGAGATCCATTCGCCGTCTATAGACCACCAGCTCTTCATATTGCGTATGCCCGTGTCGAGGGATTCCCCCGTCGGCAGTTCCTGATGGTGCGAAAACCAAGTTCCCACGAGCCGAAACGCTTCGTCCCGCCCGGCCGGCCGCGCTTTCGCGTCCAGATAGGGGGCGAAGTCCACGATGTTGAAAGCCCAAAAGATCGTCTTCAGCCGCCCCAGTTCCGCTTCTTGCAGGTGGCGGTCCGAAACGCCAAAACCCTCGCTGACGCCGTAGAGGTCGTCCAACAGGGAGGCTTCTTTGGGGATCACATTGATGTTGGCCCCGTAGGTCTTCAATTCACGGTTCACCTTGTCGCCCACGTCGAGCATGACGTTCAGCATGGCCGTAGCCAAGGACGCCCCCAGCGCAATCGTGAACGCGACCAACAGCATCTTCCCTTTTTGCCGGAACAGCGCACCTTTTACGAGTCTCCAAAACATTGTTATTCCTTTAACTGATTTTGCTTGAAGTTGCTATTCAAAACGCCGATCAAAACCATCGCGGCGTTTGAATAATAACCTATTTGAAGCGCTTCTGTTCATTCTCCAAATCCTGTATCTGCACGACCATGTTGCCGCCCGCGATCTCGTAGGCGAGGGGTACGGGGTTGCAGCCCCCCTTAAAGCCTATGGTCGCTTTGTTCATGACTACGTCGCAGAGCTTGCAGATCACCTCATCGTCCCGCTCATAGTAGCCGGTCGCGCCGCAGATGTCGCAGGCGTCCAAGCCGACGCCCCAAGCGCTTTCGTTCTTCTTGATTACGATAAAGCGCACCTCAATCCCCTCGGAACTGATATAGGCGAAGCGGTGAAGATGCCCGTCGTCGATATTGTCTGTCGGAACGGTAATGCGGCTGCCCTCTATGTTCATCGGCTCTGCGGGCGAGAGCGTCACCTCGCGCTCATCATAGGCTTTCACGGCCGTCAGGCTTATCACGGACAGGACATAGCACGCGAGGATCAGCGCGCTGCAGCGCCGTATCCTGCGCGCCGCCGATTTGAGCTTCCTGTGCTGCGCCGGGTTCTCCCAAGACCCGCGCGGGCGGACGTTGATCGCCCACAGCAGGAAAGGCAGCGGCAGCGTTATGATTAAAATAAGGTACAGGAACCAGTGATCGTAATTGACCGTGAGCTTCACAAACTCAAAGACGCCCTTGGACATGGGGATGATGCGCCTCGCCAGCAGGAACTGCACGATGGTGGAGAATTGGTCCGTGATGTTGATCGCGAGGCAGGCGGTCAAGAGGGCGCGCAGCAACCCGGCGGATATGCCGTTCCGCGTCCGAAACAGGGCCGAAGCCGCGAGCAGCGCGATGAGCAGGCCGCCGGAATAGCCGACGGTCTTGAACAGGAAATCCGTGCTGAACACGCTTTCTCCCGCGAGCGGAAACTCGGTCGGGTACAGCAGGAGCGTGGGCAGGCTGTATACGAGCAGGACGGCGAGAAGCAGCGACAGGGACGCGTCCAAGGCCGCCCCGTGCGCGCGCGGCGCCCGCCTGTGAAAGGCGCCGAAAGACAACGCGATAAAGACAAGTCCGGCCGTGATCGCGACGGACAGGATTCCGATGTTCCAGAACTCGCGGTTGATCCAAACCGTCGTATGAATCAGCCACGACAGGACCAAGGACACGCCCGCGCCGATCCCCGCGGCAAGCGGCGCGCGGCTGTGTCCGCGCGGCGTGTTGCCGTCCCTGTATGCGGTCATAAGGAGCAGCGCGATGAGAATCGCGGTACCCATTGAATTTTCTACCGTTTGTATGAGATAATGCAGCATTTGCTTCTAATTTCCGCTATGGGCCTTTCGCTTCGCTCTTTCGTTCCGGCCCTTTGGTTCAGGCTCTTTCTCTAAAGCACGAACAACCTTTGCGCCACGGAAGCCATGACGCAAAGGCAAATACATCTGAATTTGAAAACAATTTCCGGTTCGCTTCAAGGCCCGCAGCGCGCGGCGAGACTTGCTCCGTCACCCGCTGCGGACGCGTTTACATTCGTGAAATTACCACTCCCTCGGAACGAAGTCAAAATCCCACTCGGCGACCAGCGGTTCGGTCCAGAAGCGACCCTCCACGCCCGTCGTCTTGTCCGTATGCAGCAGGTAGCCCTGCGCTTCCGGGTTCTCGATGATGAATTTGACGTTGTAGGTACCCGCCTTGCCGCCGAGGCTGACATTGGCGCCGTAGTGGGGGCCGTCGCTGGCGCTCATGGGCATGAAAGCGCCCTCGGACACGATGGCGCCGCTCTCGTCCGCGATCTCATAGTTCACAGTCAGGTTGGGGACAAAGGAACCCACGCCGTAGCCGAGATCGTTTTCCAGCGCGGAGATGTCCGCCTCAATGTGAAAGTCCGACTCGGATGCGGGCAGGCTGTTGCCGGCCGGCTCCATGTCCACAGGCTGGAAGTACACGCCCGCCACGTTGAGGGGTCCAAGCTCTTGGTCGTCGCCGATGGGAAACTCCTCAAAGCCCGCCACATCGCCGGGGCCTACATCCGCCGCGCCGGACGCGTCTTCCTCCGCGCTCTCGCTGTCCGCGCTGTCGGAACTTCCGGAACTTCCCGAGCTGCCCGAACCGCCGCAGGCCGCGAGGCCGAACAGGGTGAGCAGAACCATCAAGAGCAGTGCCAATAACTTTCTGTTTTTCATTGCATTTTCCTCCCATTTCCATAACGTATATTTTTTGAACGATCTCATTCATTGCCGCGACGCCGGTTGGCGCCGCCGCTTCTGTGATCGGACCGTTTTCGACAGGGGATCATTGTCCGGGGGCCTCCTCTGCGGCACCCTGCGCGCCCTCCGTTTCCGTGCGGAGCCGCTTTCCTTTCCGCATCTGAAGCACGAAAGCCGCGACCGTGACGATGAGCAAAAGGATCTGCGGTATGAGCGTTTCCAGCGTCGGATATATGCCGAGGATATCAACCGTGCCGACGCCCGGCGCCGAGGTGACGTTGATCATATTGCCCTCCTGCAACTCCTTGATGCCGGAGCCGAGGAAAGAGATGCACATGACCGCAAGCAGGGCGCTCGTGCCGAGAAAGAAAGGCTTCAGCGGCAAACGGAAGCTGAGGACGCGGATCAGCACGTAGATGACGATGAGCGCGACGCAGCCGATGCCGAGGCCCAGCCAGATCATGTTGCTATAGCTGTCCGTGCCGGCCAGCAGCGCCTGATAGAACAGGATGGTTTCGGCGCCCTCGCGAAAGACGGCGAGAAAGGCCGCGAAAGCCAAGGAGAAGACGCTGCCGCGCGTAATGGATGTCTGTACCATGCCCTCTATATAGTTCATCCAAGCGGCCGCTTCGGCCTTGGACACCATCCAGTTGCTCACGTAGAACAGCACCGCCACAGCCGCCAGCATCGTGAAGCCCTCTATGATCTCCTGATTTTCGCCTGCGTTGGCGCCGGCCAGCGCGTTGAGGACGAAGGCCATCACGACGCTGAAGCCCAAGGCGATGAGAGAACCCCGGTAGATGGCTTTCGTATGCTGTTTGTTGCCGCTTTTTACGAGGTA
>JAITAX010000006.1 GCA_031283865.1 Eubacteriales Family XIII. Incertae Sedis bacterium | reverse complement strand
AATACCGCAATGACGCTCCGTGGAATACCAAGCCCCCGGCCCCGAAATAAGTAATTTCTGCAAGGGGTCTGAACTGCAACCTCATGGGGCGCTTATTATTCAAAGGTCGGTCTTCGACGTATACAGGAGAGCTGCTTGATAAAGTCGAATGCTGTTTTTGTGCGGCGACGCGCCAATATCCTGTATTTAGAATAATTTGGGATTATATGGGTTCGTGTGGGTGTTGATTTTCCAATGTCCGCCTGCGGCGCAGGCTCCTCGCGGCCGGCGCAAAAGCCTGTCAAGCTCTTGACAAGCTCCGCTGAAAAAAATTTAAAATTTTTGTTTTTGTTCCCGCAAAACGCTTTTTTTTGTTGACCGAACGGGACGGGCGGTGTTAATATAGGTGTTGTTGCGGACGCGCGGTTTCGCGGTCCGGCTTTCGAACCTACGCGAGGGTTTTTATGGGTCGAAAAGAATATTACGGATACCTGCTCTGCTTCCTCTACGAACGGCCGCGCGCGAAGCGCACCGCAAGCGAGGCGGCGAAGTACGCCAACGCGTCCAGACAGACGCTGTACAAGCACATCGCCGCTTTCGAAGACGAGGGCTTGCTCGTAAAGGAGGACGCTGTGTTTTCCCTGACCGAGAAAGGCCGCAAGTACGCGGCGCCGCTCGTAAAGCGCTTGCACGACGTCCGCAGTTTTTTCGAAACGGACTTCGGCTGCAACGGGACCGAGGCGACGCGGCTCGCGCTGCGGATGCTCATGGATTTGCCGCTTCCCGCGTCTTTCGTGCAGAAAGCCGCCGACCGCGGCGCGGTCTGCGGTGCCGTAAACGCAGCCGCAGCGGGTGCCGGAAACCCGAATCTTGCGCTGCCGGAGGGACAATACAACGTCGATTTTGAAGTCTGCCGGCCCGGCGGTCGCGTCCGGTCTATGGGGGACGCGGGCTTTTTCAAGCCGGCGAAGCTTTCCGCAGAGGCGGGCAGGTACGTTCTGGAGCTGCGGGCGAAGCCCTTTCACTACCAAAGCGGACCCGACAAATCCGTGCGCGGCGTCTTGTCACGCTTTTGGTACAAGGCGGGCGACGATTGGGTGGAGGCGAAGAAAACGGCAAAGCGCTGGTTCGTCCCGGGCAACGCCATAGAGGTCCGCAGGGAGGACAACGATTTCATAGGGCGCGTGCGATTCAAGGCTTGGGCCACGAAGTCCTGCGACATGCCGGAGGGCGAGGGCGATATCGTGCTGCTTTTTCGGCGCGACGTGCCGGCGGACGACTTTTTTTGACGGCAGGTTAGCTCTGAGCAACTATGGGCGGATTGCCTTTGCAAAACAAAAGGCACATCGAACGTGTGAAAGGGAGACCGGAAAATGAAAAATACATTCCATTTTGGCTTGTCCGATTGTCGATCAAACCGTCTGCGCGCTTCGGCGCTGTGCGCGGTGCTCGCCGCCGTCCTGCTCGCGGCGGTGGGTTTGCCCGCGGCGGTCTTTGCCGCCGAGGACGGGGTTTATCTCGCCGCGACGAATACGTACTACCTGAACCCGGATACGGGCGTGACGGACGACGGCGGCAGCAAGAACGCGGCCATCGGCGAGGGCATGTGCCGCAGCGTGATCTACGAGAAAGCGCTCGTCGAAATCGAGGGCGGCAAGGTGTACGTGACGGTGCGCGTGCAGCTCGTCAGCAACATGGGCGCGATCAAGTTCACGGTGCAGCAGAAAGCCGGCGATCCCGCAAGCTACGCTTCCGCGTCGCCGCGCGTCATCGCCGAGGACGCGGGCGCGGATACGGCGGACTACCGCTTTTCCGTGCCGGCCGTCGGCAGCTATATCGGCTGTTCGACCTACGTGACGCCGATGGTCCGCGACGTGAAGTTCTATATGAACCTCTCCGGCAATCTGACGGCGGGCAGCGGGGATTTCGTCGTCAGCCTGAAACCCTCAGCGGCGAACGCGCAGAGCGGCGCGGCGGCCGGGGCCGAAGCTGCGGGGGCGAACGAAGCGGCGGCCGGGGCCGAAGCCGAAGCTGCGGGGGCGAACGAAGCGCCGGCCGCAACGCCGGTCCCTGCGGAGGATCGGTCTCCGCAGGCGGACACGCCGCCCGCCGAGGCGACGGACGCGAACGCGGCACCGGAGGGCGGCGCAGAGCCGGACGAAGCGCTCCCCGGCGAAGCGGCGACCGGGGACGGCAATGCGGGTGCTGCGGACGAGAACGGCGCGGAAGCGGCGCAGGAAATCGCGGAAGCGGACGGCAGCGATGCGGAGGCGGAAACCCCCGGCGACACAAGCGCGCGGGACGGCACGGCGGCGGATGCGGGCGGAACGCCCGCGCAGACGGCGGGAGACGAAACCACGGGCGCGGGCGACGCGGAGGCCAAAGGAGCGGACGCGGCGGGCGGATTTCCCGTGCTTCCCGCGATCATCATCGCAGCGGTCGTCATCGCCGGCGCAGTGACAGCAATTATGCGTAAAAGAAAAAAGTAGAAAACGAGATAAAAATTGTATTGACAATCATTTTGCGGGGTGACCGCCTTGCTCACGGGCAAGCGCAGATAAAAAAACCGCCTTTCGCAAGATCGGCGGTTTCCCCCTTATTTAGGAACGACCGCTTGTCGAAGCGGCAGTCCTTTTCTATTTGCATTCGACCGCAACGCGGTGAAAAACGCAAGCGAAAATTTTGAAAAGAGAGGGATTTTTTAATGAGTTTTTTAATGAGATTTTCAAGGATCGAAAATTTCAAAGGGACAATCGGAAGCGCAGGAAGCAACACCCGCAGGGGCGTCCCGCTCTTTCTCCTGTGCCTGTGTTTCGCGCTTGCGGGCTGCGTGGACCAACATCCGCAGGACGACGCGAACGCGCCGGCCGGAAGCGACGAGGCCCCGCGCATCGTGGCGACCTCGCGCGCCACGGTCGAGATCTGCGACAGGCTGAATTTACCGCTCGCGGGCGTACCGACGCTCGAAGGACTGCCCGCGCGCTACGATGAGGCCGCGCGCATCGGCGGTCCCATGGGTCCCGATCTCGAAGCCTTAAAGCTCCTCGATCCCGTAGACGTAATCGGACCCGATACGCTGATCGATACGCTCACCGAGGGTTACGAGAACGCGGGCCTGCCCGCGACTTTCCTGAACCTGCGCAGCGTCGCGGGGCTTTACGAGAGCGCTGAAATCCTCGGGAAGAGATACGGACGGGAGGCGGAGGCCGCGGCGCTGCTCGCCGAATACGAACGCGTGCTTGCGGACATCGAAGCGGCAAGGGAGGAAGCGGACGGCAAAGCGCCGCGCGTACTCGTGCTGATGGGACTGCCCGGCGCCTACGTCGAGGCGACGCAAAACGCCTACGTCGGCAGCCTCGCTGAACTGGGCGGCGGCGTGAACGTCGTGACGGACCCCGCTGAGGACTTCGTTTCGTGGAACACGGAGGACTTGCTGCTGCTCGATCCCGACATCATCCTGCGCACGGCCCACGCCCTGCCGGACAAGGTCGCGGAGATGTTCCTAAAGGAATTTACGGAGAACGACATCTGGTCGCATTTCCGCGCCGTCAAGGAGGGGCGCGTGTACGACCTCGACTACCGGGTATTCTCCATGAGCGCAAACTTTCGCTGGCCGGAGGCCATGAAAGATTTGAAAGAGATTTACTATGGCGATGCGTCTTAAACACAGGGCGCTTACGGGCGCGGGATTCTGCGTCCTGCTTGCCGCGCTTACAGCCTGCCTCGCGCTGTTCGCAATGAAGTCGGGCAGCATAAACCTGTCGTGGGACGAACTCGCGAACGGGCTGTTTGTCGAATACGACGCGCGTGTCGCGGCCGTTTACGATTTGCGCTTCCCGCGCATACTGATCGC
>JAITAX010000156.1 GCA_031283865.1 Eubacteriales Family XIII. Incertae Sedis bacterium | reverse complement strand
TAATATAGGCGATGACCTCCGAAAACCCCGTAGCGCGCCGGTCGGCGGTCTACGGGGTTTTCGGAGTTTGCCACAAGCAAGACGTAGATTGTTTTTTCGCGGATCCTAAGCATTGCAATCCGAAACGGAGAACGGCATGACGCATTCGCTGTCCGCCGCCGCCGAGAGCCTGTGGGCCAAATCGGGACGCGGCGACGGCTCGTGGATTTCCCTGCGGGCGCATATGGAGGCTTCGGCGCAAGTCGCCTCCGAATCGTTGTGGGCCTGGCTCTCCGCGAGAGTGCGGGCGATTTTGGGACGGGGCCTCGGCCCGGATACGGCTTGGCAATTGTTCGTATTCTTGGCGGCGGCCCACGATTTAGGCAAGGCGACGCCCTTGTTTCAGTTCAACCCGCACGTGCGCGTGGGCGGGTTTTCAGCCGCAATGGGTCTGCCCTTGCCCGCGATCACGGGGCGCGATTGGCGCAACGTGAAGCATTCCCTCGCGTCGCAGGCAATCCTTGAGCGTTTTGGCGTTGATCGGAGCGTCGCCGTTGCGGTCGGCGGACATCACGGAATACATCCCTCAAAAGCAGAGGTTCAAGCTGCGGCGGGCAACGCGTATGCGGAGATTTTGGGTTGCGCGTCGGCACCGTGGGCGGTCGTACAGCGTGAACTTTACGCCTATGCCCTTGCGCTTTCGGGCCTCGACGAGGACAGGCTCAAGGGGATAAGGCTCTCGCTTGCGCAGCAGATGCTGTACACCGGCATCGTCATCTTGGCGGACTGGCTCGCGTCGGATGAGGACGCCCCCTCGCTCCCGGCGCGTTGGGCCGTTGCCGATTCGGCTGCCGGCCGAGGATATGGCGATTTCAATTTCGGTCCGTCCGAATTTGGAGCGCGAAGCGCATTCAATTCCCGGTTCGGCTTTGCCGCCAACGCGATGCAAAGCGCGGTGATCGAGGCGTTGCCAAGCGCTTCACGGCTCGGAATAACGGTGATTGAGGGGCCGATGGGGTCCGGCAAGACGGAGGCGGCGCTTGCCGCAGCCGAAATCGCGGCGGGCAAAGCCGGCTGCAGCGGCGTCTGCTTTGCCCTGCCGACGCAGGCGACCGCAGACGGAGTATTCTTGCGATTTACCGAATGGATCAAAACGGTCGGCGGCACAGAGGCGCGTTCCGTTTTCTTGGCCCACGGCAAATCCGTGTACAACAGGGAATATGCGCAACTCCGACGCTGCAATGTCGGCGCGGACGACGACTCCGCCGACGAGGATGGCGGCGTTTACGTGAATGAATGGCTGACCGGGCGCAAGAAAGGTCTGCTGTCCGATTTTGCCGTGGGTACGATCGATCAACTGTTGCTGTGCGCTTTAAGGCGGAGGCATACGGCCCTAAGACATCTGGGCCTTGCGAATAAAGTCGTCATCATCGACGAGGTACACGCCTATGACGCGTATATGGGCAGCTACCTGTACAAGGCTTTGCGCTGGCTCGGCGCATACGGCGTACCCACCATCGTGCTGTCGGCGACGCTTCCGCCGGATACGCGCCAAAAATTGATTGAAAATTACACGGGCAAGGCGTTTTGCGAACCGGAAAAAGCAACCGGGTTTCGCCCCAAAGCGCGCGCAGCCGACGCGCGCCCGCCGGATTGGGTGCTTGAAAAGGCGTACCCGCTAATCACGTACACCGACGGAAAAGAGGTCAAACAACTCCGCCCCGCGGTCGACGCGAAGCGTGCGATGCAGGCGAAGATCGTGCGATACGACGCCTCCGCCGCCGCAGTGTGTGAAAAACTTGACGAGCTGCTTGCGGACGGCGGCTGTGCCGGGATCATCATCAATACGGTGGCGCGGGCGCAGGAGATGGCGAAAGCGCTGTTTGAGCGATTCGGCGGGGACTGCGTGCTGCTTTTGCACGCGGGTTTCATCAGCCTTGATCGCAGTGTAAAGGAAGCGTATCTGTTGAAATCGCTCGGCCCGCACGGCACCGCAGAGCGGCGGGGCAAATTGATCGCAGTTGGAACGCAGGTAATCGAGCAGTCGCTGGATATAAGTTTCGACGTGCTGTTCACGGAGATCTGCCCGATGGATCTGCTGCTCCAGCGGATCGGGCGATTGCACAGGCACAGGCGGGCGCGGCCCGCGCGTTTGGAGTTTCCCCTGTGCCATGTGAGGGGCTGCAACGCTTTCGACGGAGGATCGACGGCGGTATACGGCAAATACGCGCTTATGACAACGCGCTATCTGCTTTCGGACAGCCTCTGCCTGCCCGAGGACATATCGCGGCTCGTGCGCGCGGCTTACGGAGGGAACGTCGAAGCGCCGGAGGAGGAACGGGCCGAATACAAGGCCGCGAAAGAGGAACATGAGGAACGCATCAAAAGCAAAACCATTCGCGCCGAACGCTTTCAACTGACCGATCCGACGACAGGCGAGTCCGATTTGACAGGCGCCTCGGACGGCGAAGCCCCGGGCGAGTCCGACGAAGCGACCGTGCGCGACAGCGGGCATTCGATAGAAGTGATCCTGCTGCGGCAGGTCGACGAGGTGTACAGACTGCTTCCGTGGATCGACGGCGGCAAGGCGCTTCCGGCGCAGTCCGCGCCGGATTTGGACGCGGCTTTCACCCTCGCGGGCTGCAAGGTCAGGTTGCCGTGGGTGTTCTCCGAAAGCTCGGCGTTTGATCGGACGATTTGCGAATTGAAAGAAGGCGGGAAAGCGTTGCGGGAGGCATGGAAAAGCAGCCCTTGGCTCCGCGGGGAATTGTTTCTCGTCCTTGATGCGGACTTGAAAACGACGCTCTGCGGGAGAACGATCGCATACGATCGCCGTTTCGGGTTGATTGTGGGAAGGCATCCGGCAGCGGAAGTATGAAAAATTTATTTTT
>JAITAX010000138.1 GCA_031283865.1 Eubacteriales Family XIII. Incertae Sedis bacterium | reverse complement strand
GTCAAGCCTTTCGCCGTCATTGAACTTATAACGCGCATTGAAACCGTACTGCGGCGATACAAATTGAACACAAACGTCTTTGTGTCAGGCGATTTGACGGTAAAATTGGAAGAACGCATAGCGACGCTGAACGGGCGGGAGGTTGAGCTTACCATGCGGGAGTTTGAGCTTCTCCGCGCGCTGATCAACAATAAGAATATAGCCTTGTCGCGCGATAAGCTGCTTGAACTCGCCTGGGGCTACGATTATATGGGGGAGACGCGGACGATTGACGTTCACATTCAACGGCTGCGCAAAAAGCTGAATATGGAGGAGAGCATTAAGACCGTCTACAAACTTGGATACCGATTGGAGGCGCAGGGATGAAGTTTTGGCAGAAAGCATTTGTCTGTGTCATGATCTTGTTTCTTTTGGGTCTCGACGTGATGAGCTGCGTACTGATTGGACGAGCTTACGCCCTGAACCGGGATTATGCGGTTGCGGCAGCCGAAACGGAGCATGAAATCATAAAAAAATCCCTGTTCGAAAGCATAAAGCTGTCCGAAAATGTTTCCTCGGAAATACATTCGGCCGATCTTGCTGTGATCGTAAACCCGTATGCCGGCTTTTACCGTGGGCAAAACGTATATTTTAACCTTTACCAAGGCGATGTTCTCATGTACGGCAACGCTCCCTTTGAAGCGAGCGCGGACAGATACGGCGTCGGGCAGGGGGAACGGATTTCCGAGATGAAAACCGTTGACGGGAAGCTTTACTGCTTCGTCGCGTCAAATTTGAGCGCGCCCTATGAGCATCTCCAATATGTGTACATCAAAGACGAGCAGGCGCTCGACGGCTTCAAAAACGACATGATCTCGTCCTTTGTCACGATAGGCGTCGCCGCCGGCCTGATTTTGTCGATCATCATGCTGACTTTGCTTATCGGGCTGACCCGCCCGTTTCGCAAGCTGAACGCCGCAGCCGCCGAAATCAGCGGCGGAAACTTTGATATGCGCGTTTCGGTAAAAAGCCGCGATGAGGTTGGGGATTTCGCGAGAAGTTTTAACCTTATGATTGACCGCGTCGGGGAGCACATCTTTGCGCTCGCCCGCATGACGGAAAGCAAGCAGAATTTTATCGATAACCTCGCGCATGAAATCCGCACGCCCGTCACGGCCATCATCGGGTACGGCGAACTTCTGAAGTACGCCAATTGCAGCGAAGCCGACAAGGAAACCGCCGTCGGTCATATCCTAAGCCAGGGCAGGCGGATTCAGAACATATCGTTCAAGCTGCTGGATTTGGCGTATATGGAACATTCGCACATACAGAAGCTGCCCGTGCTTCTTACGGATCTGTTCGCGGAAGT
The DNA here is from genome assembly GCA_031283865.1 of Eubacteriales Family XIII. Incertae Sedis bacterium. Taxonomy (GTDB): domain Bacteria; phylum Bacillota; class Clostridia; order Peptostreptococcales; family Anaerovoracaceae; genus JAITLA01. Next base: position 4,659 of record JAITAX010000138.1, on the reverse strand, counting down.
GACAGCGGCGCTCAATTTCCGTTTCAAAGAAAAAGGCGTTGCGCTTCGTGCGGAATGGATGCCGGCAAGTGTCGTCGGCGACGCAGAGCTGCTCAAATCGCTGTTCGTGAATCTGTTGGATAACGCCATTGAAGCGTCCGACACAGGCGGCGTCGTGGAAATCCGCGCCGGGCAAACGCCCGAGGGCGTGACTGTTGAAATCACGGATTGCGGCAAAGGGATGGATGAGACGGAACCGGCGCGAATCGCCGAGCCGTTCTATCGCATCGATCAATCGAGAAGCGGGGGAGGGAATCACGCGGGTTTGGGGTTGACCCTCTGTGCGAGGATATGCGAATTGCACGCCGCCGCGTTTAATATTGTATCCGATCCGGGGGCGGGTACGACGGTAAAAATATTATTTACACCTCTATGATACGCCGTTGATTACTCCGAAACATGGGTTTGTTACTATATGTGTGCTTGATCAAGCGATGTCAAATAAAACGCATACGTAAGGAGGGAGTTTAACATGAAAAAATCGAATGCAAGAGGGACTTTGCTCTTATCCGCGGCGCTTACGTCGGCGGTGGGGGCGGCGGCGATTCTGGGACACGGATGGCTGGCTTCGCTGGCTTTCGCGGCAAATATCCCCGTCGAAATGCCGGCGGTCGTGACCGCCGAAGCCAAAGCGGACGCTTCCGGCGGGAATGCGGAAACGGAACCGCAGCTTGTGTTAAACCGTCAAACGACCCCGCCCGACGAGAACGGCACGGGAACCATCATGAAAGAGCTTGACAACGGAATAATCGTATTTGCCCTCTATGACGAAAACGGGCCGAAAGTCGACGTGACTTACGATTTGGGCGACGGGCGGCGTGAAATTAGCTACGAAAGCGACGCTGATTGACGCGGGGACGGGCGAGGCGGTTCAATTGCTTTCGGCAGTCGATGGCAAAGGCTGAAATTGAGCACAAGGCGGTGCGCCTGCCGAGCGAGCCTGATAAAACGGATATCGTAAAACAGAAACGGATAAAAATATTATAATGCTGCGTTTTGCCTTGCGTTTCGTGATATAATCATTCAATAACAGGCTCCGTGCGCGTCGCTTCCTTGCGCGCGTGCGGGGCGTTCGGAACGGAGGCTGCCGCGGACACATGCTTTTTTCGAGCGTGACTTTTCTTTATTATTTTTTGCCGGTCGTGCTGATCGTCTATTTTTTGACGCCCCTGCCCGGCGGCGGCGCGCAGCTTCGCAACGCGGCGCTGCTCGTGTGCAGCCTCGTATTCTACGCGTGGGGCGAACCGCTGTACCTGTTTCTGATGCTGTTTCAGTCGCTCGCGGGCTGGTTCTTCGGTCTGCTGATCGACGCTTACAGAGGGAGGCCGGCGGCGTCGGCCGCGCTTGCGGCCTACGTGACGGTCGGCGTCGGCGGGCTTGCGCTGTTCAAGTATTCCGATTTTTTTCTCGCGAATGTGAGCGCGCTCTTTCACGCGCCGGCGCCCTCCCTCGGCTTGGCGCTGCCCATAGGCATCAGCTTTTATACATTCCAGATATTGAGCTATACGATTGATCTCTATCGCGGGAATATCCGCGTGCAGCGCAATCCGCTGCACTTCTCAACCTATGTCGCGCTTTTTCCGCAGTTGATCGCGGGGCCGATCGTGCGCTATGCGGACATTGCGGACGCGCTCGAACGCCGCGCGCATTCTGCAGAGCGCTTCGCGGCGGGCGCGCAGCGCTTCGTGATCGGTCTTTCCAAGAAAGTGCTGCTCGCGAATCCGCTCGGCGAGCTTGCCGCGGCCTGCGGCGCCGCGGACGAGCGCAGCGCGCTGCTCGCGTGGCTGTATGCGTTCGCGTACAGCCTGCAGATCTATTTCGATTTCTCGGGCTACAGCGACATGGCCATCGGCCTCGGTCGCATGTTCGGCTTCAAATTTCCCGAGAATTTCAACTATCCCTACATCGCGCGCAGCGTCACGGAGTTTTGGCGGCGCTGGCACATGTCGCTTTCCGCTTGGTTTCGCGACTACGTGTACATCCCGCTCGGCGGAAACCGCGTGTCGCCGCGCAGGCATATCCTGAACATCCTGCTCGTCTGGCTGCTCACGGGCTTCTGGCACGGCGCGGGATGGACTTTCCTCCTGTGGGGGCTGTATTACGGTCTGCTGCTGCTGCTCGAAAAGTACGCGACGGCCCGGCTTCTCGCGCGTCTGCCCGCATTTCTCAGCCATATCTGCCTGCTGTTCTGCGTGGTCCTCGGCTGGGTGATCTTCGACGCGCCCGATATCGGCGCCGCCGCGCGCACGATGGCGGCGATGTTCGGCCTCGGCGCGGACGGACTTGCGGGTACGGAGGCGCTGTACCTCCTGCGCGGCTACGCGCTGCCGCTGCTGATCGCCGCCGCAGGCTGCACGCCGCTTCCCGCGCGGCTCGTGCGCGGGCTTTCGCAGGGGCGCGCCGGCGAACGCCGCATGACGGTGCTGGAGCCGCTCTGCATCGTGCTGCTTTTGGCGCTCGCCACGGCCTTTCTCGTGGACGGTTCCTACAATCCTTTCATCTACTTCAGATTCTGATTGCCTTGCCGCGCATTCTCCGGCTGAAACAGCCGTATTTTTTTTCGGAGGCTGCCTTTCCTTTTTGCCGGCTTTTCCCGCCTTACAAAACTGTAATGTTGCCGTAAGTTCGATCTATGGCGAAGTCCGCCGCGCCGAGTTAGAATGATAAGCAACAGAAAGAGAAAGCGAACCGTATCTGTAAACATATACAAAAATAGGAGGTGTACAGATGACAGCGATTTTGCGAGCGCAAAACGTCGAAAAATACTACGGCAACAAGGGCAATCTGACCCGCGCGCTGGCCGGCGTCGATTTTTCCGTGGAGGAGGGTGAATATGTCGGCGTGATGGGCGCGTCCGGCAGCGGGAAGACCACGCTGCTCAACTGCATTTCTACAATCGATACGGTGACGGCCGGTCACATCTTTATCGACGGCAAGGATATCACGGAGATGGGACACAAGTCCCTCGCCGGCTTTCGGCGCGAGAAGCTGGGCTTTATCTTTCAGGACTTCAACCTGCTCGATACGCTGACGGCCTATGAGAATATCGCGCTCGCGCTAACCATACGCAGGCGGCCCCCGCGGGAGATCAACGCGCGGGTGCGGGACGCGGCTGAGATCCTCGGCGTTTCCGAGGTGCTGCCGCGCTATCCGTACCAGATGTCGGGCGGCCAGAAGCAGCGGGTGGCCGCCGCGCGCGCTCTCATCACGAAGCCGACGCTCATCTTGGCCGACGAGCCGACGGGCGCGCTGGATTCCAAATCCGCGCGCGCGCTGCTCGAGAGCTTTCGACGCTTGGTGCTCGAAAGAAAGGCCACGATCCTCATGGTGACGCACGACGCCTTTGCCGCCGGCCACTGCGACCGGATCCTGTTCATTCGCGACGGCCGGCTGTTTCACCAACTCGCGCGCGGCAGGGACACGGGCAAGCAGTTCTTTGATAAGATCATTGAGGTGCTGAGCCTGCTCGGAGGTGGGAACGATGATGTCAATTAAGCTTGCGCTGCGCAACGTGAAGAAGAGCCTGCGCGATTACCTGATCTATTTTCTGACGCTGAGCTTGGGCGTGTGCATCTTCTACGCATTCAATTCCATAGAGAGCCAACAGGCCGTTATGGAGATGACGAGCGGCCAGATGGCGGCGCTGCGGCTGCTCGGCCGCATCATGAATACCTTTTCCGTCTTCGTTTCCGTCATTCTGGCTTTCCTGATCCTGTACGCGAACGGATTTCTGATCAAACGCCGCAAAAAGGAATTTGGTCTTTATATGATCCTCGGCATGGAGAAGTGGATGACCGCGCGCATCTTGCTGTTTGAAACCCTGTTTGTGGGCGTGATTTCCCTTTTTGCGGGGCTTTTGCTCGGCGTGTTCCTGTCGCAGGGCATGGCGCTGGCGACGGCGCGGCTTTTGGGCGCGGGCATCGGATCCTTCCGTTTCATCTTCTCCTTTTCCGCACTTGCGAAAACGGCGGGATATTTTGGGCTGGCCTTTGCCTTTGCCCTGCTCTTCAACATCGGGATGGTGCGGCGGCAGAAGCTTATCGACCTGCTCTTCGCGGCGAAGAAGAACGAATCCTTTAAGGCGCCGCGCTCCGCGCGCTCCGTGCTGCTCTTCCTGCTGTCGCTCTGCTGCCTTGGTTTTGCTTACAAATTGGCTATGAGCAACGGCCTGATCGCGTCGCAGGCGATGCTGACCGCCTGCATCGCCTTGGGCGTCGCCGGCACCTTTCTCTTCTTTTTCTCGCTGTCGGGCTTTTTCCTGAAGCTCGTGCAGCAGAGCAAGGGGCTGTATTTGAAGAACCTGAACATGTTTGTGCTGCGGCAGATCAGCAGCAAGATCAACACGACCTATGTAACCATGACGCTCGTATGCCTGATGCTTTTCATTTCGATCTGCACGCTGTCCTCCGGCATGGGCTTGGCGGAGGCGCTGGCGGTTGAGCTGCGCGGCACTACGCCTTTCGACGCGAGCTTTTCCGTGCGCGCCGAGGACGGCGGCGCGTATCCGGGCGTTGATTTGCTCGCCGTCGCGCGAGAAAGGGGTATAGACCCGGCGGCCGGGGACTACGCGGCGGTGCGCTGCTACGGCGCGGACGCGCCCATCCTGCTGCGCAACGCGGA
>JAITAX010000100.1 GCA_031283865.1 Eubacteriales Family XIII. Incertae Sedis bacterium | reverse complement strand
TCGGCGCGAACGCGCCGATGACGCGCGCCATGCTCGTTACGGCGCTGCACCGCGCGGCCGGTTCGCCCGAGGTCGCGCCGTCGGACGCCTTTTCCGACCTGCCCGCGGGAACGCCGCTTGCGGCGGCGGCTTCGTGGGCGCGGGACGCGGGCGTCGTGAACGGCATGGGCGACGGCAGCTTCATGCCCGATGCTTCCGTCACGCGCGAGCAGATCGCGGCGATGCTCTTTCGCTACGCGGGGCATAGGGGCGCGGATACGGGCGCAAAGGGCGATCTCGCCGCTTTCGCCGACGCGGACGGGATCGCGGATTGGGCGGTCGAAGCGCTTGCGTGGGCGGTCGGCGCGCGGGTAATCAACGGTATGGGCGACGGCTCGGTCGCGCCGCGCGGCACGGCGACGCGCGCGCAGGTCGCGCAGATGCTGCTCAATGACAGCAGATGAGCTTTGACTTGGAATAAATCAGGAATGGTTACATATAAAGAAAGGCAACGGATTAGGGGAAAAGGACATGGATTTCATATGGAATGAAAAAACGCTCGACTGGTTCAGAACCGCGAGCGCGTACACGGGCTTTCACAGCGAGCTGGCCTCGATTGTGCGTCCCCGCCTTGCGGACTGCGAAACGCTCTGCGATATGGGTTGCGGCCTCGGTTTGCTCGATCTGGAATTGGCGAAAGACCTGCGCAGCGTGCTTTGCGTGGACCAAAGCGAAGCGGCTATCGGCGCCCTGCGGGAACTCATTCGCGCGCGCGGCGCGCGCAACATCGTCGCCCGCGTCGCGGATGTGAACGACGCGAGCGCTGGCGAGCGCTGGGACGCCGTGCTTATGAGTTTCTTCGGCTCGTCCCTTGAGGACATCGCGCGCTTTCTGGCGTTCTGCGACAAGCGGATGATCCTGATCGTGCATGAAAAGGCCACAGCGGGCCGCTGTGTGAACGCGGTGTCGCTCAGGCCCAAGCCTTTCGGCGCCGCCGAGGTCACGGGTTTTCTGACGGGCCGCAAGCTGCCGTTCCAACAGACGCACGCCGCGATTGAGTTCGGGCAGCCGTTCAAGTCCTTGGAGGACGCGCGGGACTTCATCCGGATCTACACGTCCTCGATGCTCGAAGCGGCCGGCGTGGGCGGCCCCGCGGAGCGGGAGCGCCTGTACGGCGATATGGAGAGCCGCCTCGTTGAAACGGGGCGCGCGGACTATCCCGTATACCTGCCCAAACCCAAGCGAATTGCCGTCTTTGTCGTGGAGAAAGCCGCGCAGCGGGATTCGGCCCGGACAAGCCCAAATCGAAAGTACGGCATACTGTAGCACATGCAGACAAGCCCGCCGCACAGAAAGTTTCGAGCATGATTAAAATTCCTCCGGACATCGAGGCTGCCATACTGAAAGACCGCGTCACAACGGCTGAGATCGCCGATGTGATTAAGCACTGCGAAGATACGCGCGCAAAAGTGCTGGACGCGGCGTCAGGCGAATATACGGGATACGGAGAAACCGGCGCCATCACGCTCTGGGTGCGTTACAAAACCGCCGGCGCCGATGCGGAGGTCTTGGAATACTATTTCAACAGGACGCGGATCACGGGCGTTTCCTACCCCGTCGCCGAACCCGATCTGCGCCTCGGCCCCCTGCCAAAGTCTATGCGGAACAGGGCGCTGCTATGTTGCAAATGCGACGTTTCTTTGGAAATACGCAAGGTTCTGTTCAAGTACATGAACCGAAGTTATTCCGCCATGTCCTTTGCCTGTCCGATCTGCGGGCAGGTTTATGAGAGCCAAGAAGTCATTCGCTGTCGAGCGGAGAAAGTGGAAGCGCTGCTCGAAGAGAAATAAAGTAACATGAAATCCGATAAAATATTTGCATTAACGCTTTACTCCGGATGGATTATGCGGTAATATTATCTGTATACACCGAAACCGAAAGGAGAAGGAATTTATGCCGCTTCTGATATTGGCCGCTCTCGTCGTCATCGTTCTCATGCTCTATATCGCCCTCGGCGGCAAGGAGGGCGCTCCTACCATCAGCCTGAACAAGATCTTTGAGTTCATCAACCCGAAACCCCCCGCCGACGCGGACGCGCAGGATGCGAGCGCACCCGAGGCCGCGAAAGAGGCGCCTGCCGCGCCTGCCGCCGGAGGGAGCGAATCCGCGAAAGCGGCGCCCGAGCCGGCGGAGCCCAAAGGTCCCGCGCCCGCAGAGGCGCCCGCAGCCGACCGCGAACAGACGGAAAGCGCCAAGGGAGAGGAGGTCCCGGAGGGCGCAAGTTTTGCTTCCATGGAGGAACTCACGGATTTTTACAGAAAGGAAGCCGAACGCCTGACGGGTATCAAGCACTGAGGCGGCAACGCGGACCGGCGAACGACCGCCGCGCGATCCGATCATAAGGAATCACAGCAAAGAAAGGGAGCGATCCTGCAATGGCAAGACCGCCCCTTTTTTTTGCGGCGCCGAAACGCGGGCCGCTTCCCTACATCGGATTGTTCTTGATATTCTCCATCTCCTCGTGGAAGTCGGAGCCGAGAAAGTATTTCTTCGGCGGCGTGATCGTTTCACCGCGCGCGAGGGCGGCGAGGCCGGCCTTGACTTTCTCGGGGGAGGCGGGCAGCTCGTAGACGCGCACGCCCGTCGCGTTGTAAATCGCGTTGATTACGGACATGTGTCCGCTCGACTGATAGGCTTCCGAAGCCCCGGATGAGCCGAAAGGATGTACCGCCCTGGGCGTGCAGAGGTGCCGCACATTCAATTCGTCGGGGATATCCTTGATCGTCGGAATGCCTGCCCCCGCCATGTTGCTGTGCTTCTTGACGTCGTCGTAGTTCTCGGACAGCGCGAAGCCGATTGTGTGCGACATGCCGCCGTAGGCTTGTCCGTTGACCGCGTCGATATTGCCTATGACGCCCACGTCGTCGACGCAGGTGTAGCGCAGCACGGTGGTCTTGCCCGTCGCCGTGTCCACTTCCACCTCCGACATAAACAGCGCGTAGGTAAATTCGGGCGTCGGGTTGCCGATTCCGGTATTCGGATCCAAATCCGACAGGTCGTGCGTGCTGTTCAGCACCTGATGCTCGTACTTGGTCGGGATGCCCTCCGCCGTCATTTCGGCGTGGGTCCTGTAGCTGCCGTCGGGTTTGCGCATGGATTCAAACAGCCTGTCGGCGCATTCTTTCGTCGCCCAGCCGTTCATGAAGTGGGAGCGGCTCGATGCGGAGCTGCCGTGATCGGGGCAGAATTTGCTGTCGTTCTGGATCAGAACGATGTCGTCCGGCGTGACGCCGAAAGGCTTCAGGGCCTCCAATGTCACCATGAGCGAGCCGATGTCGCCGCCTTGACCCTGATCCTGCCACGTGTCGTATTTTACGAACTTCCCGTCCGCGCGAAGCTCCAGCGCGACGGTGCATTGGTCCGCCGTACCCTCCGTGACGTTGTATCCGCCCCACGCGATGCCGACGCCGCGGCGCTTCTGCGGCGTGTCGTGCTTCTTCGCCTCTTCCAGCGCCTTGTCGTAGAGGGGCTTCAGGGTCTTCATGATCTCTTCCATCGGGTAGATGTTGAAAGGATGGGAGTTCACGTTTAGATCGCCGGGGCGCGCGATGTTGCGCAGGCGGAACTCGAAAGGATCGAGACCGATCTTTTCAGCCATCATGTCCATCATGGCTTCGGAGGCCGTATAGGCCTGCGGCGAGCCGTAACCCCTGTAGGCGGTTCCGTAGGAATGGTTCGTGCATGCGACGCGGGCCAAGCCCAGCACGTTCGGGACATTGTAAGGGAAGTACATGAAGCGCGCGATGCGCGTGATGAGGTCGTCGCCGAGTTCGTTGTAGGCGCCGTGATCGACCCCGCTGTCCCATTCCGCCGCGATGATCTTGCCGTCCTTGTCGCAGGCCAAGCGGGAGTTGGTGTAGGACGGACAGCGCTTGCCGCTGTAAGCCATGTACTCCGCGTAGGTCATGGAGAAGGCGACGGGCAGGTTGTCGCAGGCCATGCACGCGATGGCCGCCAGCGAGTAGGTGGCCGCCGCGATGCCCCAGCCGAAGGTGCCGCCCGTGGGATTCTCTATGACGCGCACCTTTTCGGGCGGCAGACCCGTCGCCTCCGCGATGTCGCCTATGTTCGCGTATATGCACTGGGCCTTGCACTGTATCGTCAGTATGTCGTCTTCGTCGAAGTAAGCCTGCACCGTATCGCCCTCAATCGGCATATGCGGCTCCCGCGTTGAGTAAAAGCTGCCCTCGGCCACATAGGGCGCCTCGTCGAACAGGGCCGGCGTGTCGTGTCCCGCGCCCTTTACCGTAGGCTGACAGGACCAGACGTTCGGATGGTCCTCATGGACGCGCACCGCGTCCGGCATGGCGGCGTCGAGATAGTTCAAAAGCTCCGGCAACTGCTCGTATTCGAGCGTCACTTTCGCGGCGGCCTCCCGCGCGTGCGTCTTGCTGTCCGCGGCCACGAGCGCGATGATGTCACCGTAGTTGAAGATCTTGTCCTCCGCGATGAGGATATGCGTCTGTTCGGAGGCAATCGTGCGCGGCAGGAATTGGAACATATTCAGCCGGTTCGAGCCGATCACGTCCTTGCTTGTGAGGATCTTGTAGACGCCCGGCGATTTCTCGGCCTCTTCCGTGTGAATCTTGAGAATCTTCGCGTGATGGGTGACCTTGGGCTGCACCATAACCACGTGCAGCGTGCCGTCCGGCATCTTGAGTTCTATGTCGTCGCCGTAGTCTGCGAGGCCGCAGACCTTGGCGAGCGCCGCCGGCCGCACGAGCGGCAGACCGTAGTATTCCTTGCTCTCGGGCAGCTTTACCTTGATATCTTCTATGTCGCATTCGCCGCGCAGCACGCGCGCGGCGGCCATGACCGCATCCACGATCTGCTTGTAGCCCGTGCAGCGGCAGATGTTTCTGTGCTTTTGGAACCAATCCCGCACATCCTCGCGGGACGGGTTCGCGTTTTCCCTGAGCAGTTGATACGCCGAAACGATGAAGCCGGGCGTGCAGAACCCGCATTGCACGGCGCCGCTGTGCATCCACGCCACCTGCAGGGGATGCAGGCGGTTCGGCGCGCCTATGCCCTCAATCGTAATCAGTTCGCTGTACTCATCCACGGTTGTGATCTTTCTCGTGCACGCGCGGGTCACCTTGCCGTCCAAGATCACGGAGCAAGCGCCGCAGACCCCTGTACCACAGCCGACTTTCGTTCCGGTCAATCCGAGTCTGCGCACCGCCGTAGCGAGTGTATCCCGCTCCGGATCGCAGATGAACGTTCGATCGGCCCCATTGATGTTGAGCGTCATCTTTTTAAACTTCATAGCACAATCTCCTCTCCTTGACACAACTCCTTTTAAAATATACGTACATATTCTTTGCGTAAACAATGCCT
>JAITAX010000054.1 GCA_031283865.1 Eubacteriales Family XIII. Incertae Sedis bacterium | reverse complement strand
CATTGGCGATTTTTCCGGTGGTAATGCTTGGATTGTTGTGCATCAAATCAAGGATTTTTTGTCGAATATCATTTATTCCGCTATTTATTCCGCTCGTGTCGGCGGAATAAATTTTAGGGCTGTTTTCATGATCGGAAAGTAAGCAGTAAAAAATCCTTAGAACCGCTGTGATTCTAAGGATTGATTCTCTGGAGCTACCCGGGGGAATCGAACCCCCCACCTGCTGATTACGAATCAGCTGCTCTACCGAATGAGCTAGGGTAGCAAAAGCGCCGAACCGCGCCTTGCGCAACGCGCAGCCGAAAAAATGCCGCTTTCTTATTTTACCAACACACGCCTGTTTCGTCAAGGGGTTTTTCGCGTTAATCCATAATCCATAAAATTAAATATTTGTTAATGATTTCCGGATTTCCGATTCGCCGGTTCCGAGGTTCGCCGGTTCGCCGCAACCCGGACGGGCGCAGCGCGTCACACGGCGACGGGAATACCCTTGATCTGCGGATTCGTTTCATAAGCCTCAAAGACGGCGTCGTCCGGCGTGAATGCGTAGAAGTCTTTCACGCTCCCGTTCAGCCGAAATTTCGGCGCGGGATAGGCCGGGCGCGTCAGCATCTCCTCGATGATCGGCACATGCCTGTCGTAGATGTGCGCGTCGGCGATGACGTGAACGAGTTCCCCGGGCAGGAGTTCGCTGACCTGCGCGAACATGAAGACCAGCGCCGCGTACTGCACGACGTTCCAGTTGTTCGCCGTCAGGATGTCCTGCGAACGCTGGTTCAACACGGCGTTCAGCCTGTTCCCCGTGACGTTGAAAGTCATGCTGTAGGCGCAGGGTTCGAGCGCCATCTCGTGCAGATCCCGAAAATTGAACAGATTCGTCAGTATCCTGCGCGAATAGGGCGTGTGTTTGAGCTGCCACAGCACATTGTCCACCTGATCCGTTTCGCCGTGGCTGAATTTGTACCGCAGGCCCAACTGATAGCCGTAGGCTTTGCCGATCGTGCCGTTCTCGTCCGCCCAGGCATCCCAAATGCGGCTCGACAGATCGGCGACGCGGTTTGACTTCTTCTGCCATATCCACAGAAGCTCATCCACGCAGAGCCGCAGCGGCGTGGGGCGCAGCGTGAGCGCCGGGAACTCTTCCGAAAGATCGTAGCGATTCACGACGCCGAAGCGTTTGATCGTATGGGCCGGCGCGCCGTCCGCCCAGCGCGCGCGGACAATCTGCCCCTCGGAAGAAAAGCCTTTGTCGAGAATATCCCTACACATGCTTATGAAGATGTCGTCCGCCTTGCTCATCGCCCCGATCCTTTCTAATCTGAATATAGTATACGCCTCTTCCGCGAATAAGGCAACTCGAATCCGCAGCGTGAATTTTTCGCGTCCGGCAAAAATTTCATGTGCATACGAACTCCTGTTCTGTTATACTTATAGACAAAGGAGTGATGAAATGGTTTACGTTTGTGAAAGTTGCCGCTTTGTATTTGAACGCACGGGGGCCGCGGACGACTGCCCCGACTGCGGGAAGCTGAACATAAGGGAGGCCTCGCGCGAGGAGCGCGACGCGTATCAAAAGACCCGCGCGGAACGCGGAAAGGGCGACGATGTCAAGGCCGGGGCGTAGCGCGTTCGTCCTGCTCCCGTTGCTCTTCCTGCTCTGCGCCTGCGCCGCGAGCAATGAAAGCGGCGAAACCTATCTTGTCACGCGCGTCGTGGACGGCGACACGATCATCGTAGATATGGACGGAACGGAGGCGCGCGTCCGACTGATCGGCGTGGACACGCCCGAGTCCGTGCATCCTGACGGCGAAAAAAACGTAGCCTACGGCGAGATTGCCGCCGACTTCACGAAAGAAGCCCTTGAGGGCAAACGCATCCGTCTGGAGTTCGACGCGCAGGAGCGCGACCGCTACGGGCGGCTCTTGGCCTACGTCTATACGGACGGCGGCGAGATGTTCAACGAAACGCTGCTGGCGGAGGGCCACGCGCAGCTTGCCACGTACCCGCCGAACGTGCGCTACGTCGAAAGCTTTACGTCGCTGCAGCGGGACGCGCGGGAGCGCGGCGCAGGCCTCTGGGCCTATTCCGCCATAGAAAGCGCGGACGGAAAAGACGCGGACGCGGAAAGCGCAGACGCGAACGGAACGGACGCGAGCGAACCGGGTCAAAGCGCGGACGGATACATCGGAAACGCGGGAACGAAGAAATTTCACCTGCCCTCATGCCGATCCGTCGCCTCGATCAAGGACGCGCATATCGTGCGGCTCGCGACGCGCGAGGAGGCGCTCGCGGACGGCTTCGCAGCCTGCAAGATATGCAATCCATAGACGGAAACATCCTCTCAAAATTCTAAAAATTTCCTTTCCTTTTTCAAAATTCCCTATTGACAGCTGCGACTATATTGTGTATAGTGTATATAGTGTTATTGACGAAAGGGCGCAATATGAAGCTCATCGTGTCGAACCGCTCCGGCGTTCCGATATACGAACAGATCAAGGAACAGATCAAGGCGGCGATTTTCTCCGGCGAGCTTGCGGAGGACGATGTGCTGCCCTCGATCCGCGGACTCGCGCGCGACCTGAAGATCAGCGTCATCACGACCGCGCGCGCCTACGGCGATCTGGAGCGGGAGGGCTTCGTCGTGAACGTGCAGGGCAAGGGTTGTTACGTTCTGCCGCGAAACAAAGAATTGGCGAGGGAGAACGCCATGCACAGGATGGAAAGCGGGCTGGCCGACGCCATCGCCGTCGCGAAAGCGGAGGGCCTCACCAAGAACGAGATCCTTGAGAGACTGAACCTTTTATGGGAGGACGGTTGTGACTAATATCTTGGAAGCGCGCGGACTTTGCAAGACCTACGGCGCGTTCGCGCTGCGCGACGTGAGCTTTGACCTGCCGAGCGGCTATATCATGGGGCTGATCGGGCCGAACGGCGCGGGCAAGACCACGACGATCAAGCTGATCCTGAACATAATACGGGGCGACGCGGGCGACGTGAAGCTGTTCGGGCAGACCAAGGCCGAAACGCAAAACGGGCGAATCGGCGTCGTGACGGACACGCCGCTCTATGTTGACGATTGGACGGCGGGCGACGTCGAAGCGGCCCTGTCCCCGTTCTACGCGGATTGGGACAAAGGTGCCTTTGCCGACGGCCTGCAGCGGTTCGGACTTGAGCGCAAGAAAAAGATCAAGGCGTTTTCCCGCGGCATGAAGACGAAGCTCCAAATCGCCGTCGCGCTCTCCCACGGCGCGAAGCTGCTGGTCCTCGACGAGCCGACGAGCGGGCTTGACCCCGTGGTGCGCGACGAGATCTGCGACCTGCTGCGCGGCTTTGTGTCCGACGAAAGCAAGAGCGTCCTGTTCTCCACGCACATCACCTCCGATCTCGAAAAGACCGCCGACTTCATCACCTTCATCCTGAACGGGACCGTCGTGTTCACGGGCGCGCGGGAGGCCCTGCTCGAAAAGTACGCGCGCGTGACGGGCGGTCTGCGCGATCTCGACGCGGAGCAAAAGAAGCTGATCGTCGGCTGCCGGGAACACGGGACGGGCTTTGAGGGCATGATCGAAGCTGCGGACGCGGGCAAGTTGCCGGCCGGCGTGCTGGTCGAGGGGATCAGTTTGGACGAAATCATCATCTTTATGAACAGGGAGACAAAGGGCAATGAATAAGACGGCATCGTTCGTGCGGCTGGAATTCATAACCGTCAAACCGTATTTCGCGATCAGAAACCTGCTGATCTACGCGGCGGTCGCGCTCTTCCTCACGACCGTGTCCGGCAATATCACCTCGGGCGTCGGCTTTGGAATGATGCTCGGAACGATGTTCGCAAGCTATCCGTTCGTGCTGGCCGACAAGAGCAATCTGGACGCGCTCTACGTCACGCTCTCCGTCAGCCGAAAGACGGTGGTCCTCGGGCGCTATCTGTTCACGCTCGCGCTCGATGTCTGCGCCATCGCCTGTTCGCTCGTCCTTTCGGCGGCGGGGGTTTTCGCGGTGCGCGCGTTTGCGTCCGACCCCGGCGCGTCCGATACGCGTTGGGCGACGCTCGTGCTTGCCGCCGTGTTCATCGCTGTTCAGGCGGTGCAGTTGCCGATATACTTCAAATTCGGCTACGCGAAAGCGAAGTTTTTCAGTCTGCTGCCTTTCTGCTTCGTCATGGCCGCAGTCGCCGCGCTTGTCGAGATTTCAAAGGGCGACGGCCTACCCGGCGCGTCCGCGCTCTTCGGGCGGGCGGCCTTGGGCGACGGCGCGATCATCCCGGCGGCGTGCGCGGCCCTGCTGTTGATCATCTTTGCGTCGTACCGGCTGTCGCTCTCGTTTTACAGAAAGCGCGCGTTTTAACCATGCCCCGTCAAACCTAATTCGCTCCGGCCTATAAGGCCGTGTTGCCGGCCGGCGTCTAAAAGCGCCGGCTTTCGCATACATCCGACGTTGGCTCGTCCGCCGTGCGGCGCATACTCAAAACGGGAACGGGAAATCGCCGGAATAAACGCACCCCCTCCGTTTGCCGAACTTAATGCAACGGCTTATGGGGAGATGGGTTGCGCTGAAGTTTCCGGCTAACCACCAAAAAATACAAAACCAAAAACCAAAAAATACAGTTGAAACATTGTTACAATGATGATATAATCTCTACAAACAGGACACAGAAGAACACATAAAGACATATAAATCCATACAAAACAACATAAAAGCAGGTTTATTATGAAACAAACGGAAATGCGCGCGCTGATATTGAAGATATCCAAGCGGTCTTACGATGAAAAATTGTTCGCCGGTACCAGCGGCAACCTGAGCATTTATGATCCGGACAGCAAGATAATAGCCATTACGCCGAGCGGCATCGATTATCAGACCATGAAAACGGAGGACATCTCCTTGATTACCGTGGACGGCGACATCTTGGAGGGTCCGCACAAGCCGTCCTCCGAATGGAGAATGCACGCCGCAATCTACAGGGACAGAGCGGATGTACGCGCCGTCATCCATACGCATTCGCCCTACGCGACCGCATTTTCCGTAATCCGGGAGGGCATCCCCGCGATCCTTGAAGAGATGATTCCCCACATCGGCGGAGATGTGCCGGTATCGGAATTTGCGCCTGCGGGTACGGAAGCCTTGGGGACGGAAGCGCTGAAAGCGCTGTGCCGCCGCCGCAGTTGCCTGTTGGCGAATCACGGTGTGCTTGCCGTCGGCGTTGACATTGATCAAGCGTATAAATCCGCCGTCTACACCGAAGACGCCGCGAAGATATACGCAATCGCACGAAACAGCGGCGCGATCAGGGTGCTGCCTGCGGAAACGCAAAACAACATAAGGCGGAAATACAACATGACCGAAGAGTTGTAAGGCGCCGATTGCACGGTCCGCAGCCGGGGGTATATTGAAAAGAGGAAAATCCATGTCCGATTATATATTGGCATACGATTTTGGCACCGGTGCCACAAAAGCGGCTTTGATCGATTGCGCCGGGAAATTTATTGCCGGCAGCATTTACAATTACCCCTTGTCCGCGCCCTCCTTGGGCTATGCAGAGCAAAATCCGGAGGATTACTGGCGCGCAACCTGCGCCGTCACGGGGAATGTTCTAAAGGAGTCGGGGATCTCGGGCCGGCATATAAAAGCGATATCGTTCGGAACGCAGGGATTGGGCATTATCCCCGTGGACAAGAACGGCGAAGTGCTCTACAACAATATCACTTGGGTGGACAGCCGTGCCGGGAAGCAGGCAAAAAAAATCAACGGTCTTCTCGGTTTCGAAACCCTGAGCGCCGGGGACGTCGTTCCCAAATTGCTCTGGTTGAAAGAAAACAAACCCGAAGTGTATGAACGCACGCAATATTTTTTGGACTGTACGGGATATCTGATATTCAAATCCACGGGCATCTCCGCAATGGAAGCGACAAATTCCGGGCCGTATTCGTTCGATCTGGAGATGCGTGTGCGGAAAGAACGCATATACGATACGGCGGGCATAGA
>JAITAX010000037.1 GCA_031283865.1 Eubacteriales Family XIII. Incertae Sedis bacterium | reverse complement strand
CGTTTGCACCGTGCGCCCATAGGGCAGCAGCCGGTCGGCTTGTTCGTTTTCTTCCATGTCGCGCTCCTGCTCGCCGGGTATCCATCCCGGTTTTGTCTGTTTTGCCCGTTTTGGACGGGTCGAAATCAAATCTTCCCCAAAAGCCGGCGCATCGCTTTGCGATGCGCGCGTTTTGCGTCACAAGCCGGCGGAAAGAATCCACACATATTATTATACACGGTTTTGGTCACTGTTTGGTAACATAGACTACGAAAAATTAAAATGTAACACTATTGTAATGATTCCGCCGCGCGGCCAAACGAAGAGCCTTGCCGGCGGGCGGGGTTGAGACGTTCGCGCGCCGTTTTGGCCCTGCCGCGGGGCGGTTTACTTTGCGAGCTCGAGCTGGAACAGCCGCGGCGAAATCTTCAGCCGGTTGCGCGGGTGCTGCTTCATGAACAGGCGCAAAATCCTGTTGACAACGACCTGCCCGTCCTCAAAATTCGCGGTGGGCAGCATGAGGACGTACTGCGCGCCGCTGTAGCGCGAAGCCACGTCGCCCTTTCGCAGGCCGAGCTTGATGGCTTCAAGCAGGTGGTTCATCGCGGCGTTGAGCAGGCGGAGCGGCGGAGCGGAATTGTCCGGCGCGGTGATAGTCAGCAGCGCGATGTGTACGCTGCTGCCGTTTCTGGTCGTCCGCCGCGCCTCAAGCCTGTAGGCGAGTTTGAAGAAGCCGGGATCGCAGATGAAAGCGCCGGGTTCGTTCGCGGCTTCCCGCAGGTTCTCGAGCAGCGTGTCCATGTCGGTATCGGCGTCGTAAATCCTGTTGTGGTTCATGATTTCGATATACAGGCTTCGCAGGCTTTCCGACGGTCGCACGCCCAAGTTCTTGTACAGAAAATCCGTTGCGGTTTCATAGTGTCCCAAGGCCGCCGTGCTGTTGCCTTGGCGGATCAGGGACGTGATGAGCAGCGCGTGCAGACGCTCGTCGAAAGGATCGATGTCAAGAGCCTTTGTGCACAGACTGTTCAATTCGGACCAGTGTTCCATTTCGACCAGCATGTCCGAGTATCGCCGGATTGCGTTCAGATAGAGCGCGTGACAGTGCGCGGAATTTGTAACGACCCAGATCATCTCCGAAAGCTTAGGCAGGAAATCACCTTTGTACAGATTCGCAATTTGGCGGCATATCTCAAGCCTTTGTTCCTCGGACAAGGCCGCATTTTCGAGTTCGCCGCAGAGCGTTTCAAGGTCTTCGACGTCCACCGCGCATTTGATTTCGGGATTCCACATGTAGGAACCGCGCCGCGAGAGGACCAATTTGATATCTTGGCCCAAAACGGGCGCAAGGCTCATGCGCGTGCGGTAGAGCAAGGTCTTGAGGGCGTTGATGGGGTTGCTGCTTTTGTCGTCCGGCCACAGCAGGTCGATCAGCTCGGACTGCGGCACGTTCCTGTCCCGCCGCAGAATCAGGTATGCCAAAAGAGCCCACATCTTGTTGGACCTGTTCAGGGATTCGTCCGCCTTGACGTTGCCGATGCGCAGTTCGAAACCGCCGAGCGTTGTAACGTGCGCCTCCAACGATTTTTCCCTCTTGAATCTGCGGCCTTTGTTTTTTACAGGCATGTTTTTAACACCGTAATCTCTTAAAAAGGGTTTGCGCAATGCTCTGCGACACCGCGCCGCCGGATTTGCCGCCGAAAACCGGGAGGGACGACAATTATGCAAGGAATTACAGAAAGATTATATATGAAAAAAGCAATGTTTTCAATAAAAATGAATAATAATGAATAATTTCAATCCGTGAAATTTCAAATTTCGGCGTACATAAATAAAACCGTCCCCAATGTGTATTCGGCGGACGTACCGGAGAGGACGGGCATTTTTTGTAATTCGCGCGGCAAGAGCGGCAACGGCCTCACCGATCACGGACCCGCTGCGGCGCGGCAGACCCTATCCGGGGCGCCCTCGGCGTCCCGGCCGGCTGTTTGCCGCCGCAGGGAATGGAATGCGACGGCGCCCTATCGCGCGTTTTCCAAGTAGTCGCAGATGGAGCGGTAGCTTTCCGCACTGAGGCTGTGCTCGACCTTGCACGCGTCCTTATCCGCGACGGCGGGGTCCACGCGCAGGATCTCGCTGAAGAAGCGCCGGAGCGTGCTGTGACGCCTGAGCAGCGCGCCCGCCCGCTCCCGTCCCTCCGAGTTGAGCGAAACGCCTTGGTACTTGCTCTTCCAAATCAGGCCCTTTTCCGACAGGGTATTCGTAGCACGGCTCGCGCAGGCTTTGCTGACGCCCATGCGCAGGGCGAGTTCGCTCACGTGTACGATGTCCTCTGCGCCGGGGCCGCTCAAAAGACAGATATTCTTCAAATAGTCTTCCATCGCGGGGGATAATTTTTCCATTTCGGCTCCGTTCCTCCGCCTTACGACGGCGCGTATTGCTTTCTGCGGCGGATTTGCCGCATCCGTTTCTACCGCTCGCCGTCCAGAGCGTCCGCGACGGCCTCCAAGAACTGGCCGTGCGCGATGGTGGCGCCCGTGACCGCGTCCACTTTCGCCGATGATTGCTGCGCCACCATCGCGTCCGAGTACTGCTGCATGGCCCGGACCGCGAGCTGCGCCTTGTCGTAAAACTCTTGGTTTGAGATCTCCCCGTTGACCTTTCCGTACTCCTCGTCCTTGACGCTGCCGTCCTTTTGCCAAGTGACGAAGCTGCAGGCCGTGATTGCGCCGTTCTCGACGGTGATGCGCACCTCGCCGTAGGCGCCCTTGTCGTCCGCGCTGCTGACGCCCGTGTAGACGCCGTCCTCCTGCGGAATCGCCGCGCCGGCATCGCCGCCGCAGCCGCAGACCGACAGCGTGACGGCGGCCGACAGCGCCATGCCGGCGATTTTCATTCTCGTTCTCGCAGTCATTCTTTGCTCCTTTCCGCCGCTTGACGGCTCTGTGAATCGGGTGCCCCGTCCTCGAGGCGGGACGCGTTTGTCTGCCCGGGCCCGCCGTTCGCGATGATGCGCGCGATGCGCCCGTGTTCCAGCACCACGGTTCGCTGCGCCTCCTGCGCGACCTCGGGATCGTGGGTGACGACGATGACGGTGCTGCCCTCCCGGTGCAGTTGTTTGAAGATGTCGAGCACAATGCCCTCGTTGGCTTCGTCCAGATTGCCCGTCGGCTCGTCCGCCAGCACCAGCATGGGATAGTTGATCAGCGCGCGCGCAATGCAGACCCGCTGCTGCTCGCCGCCGGAGAGCTGGCTCGGCAGGTGCTTTGCCCTGTTCGAAAGCCCGACCCTGTCCAGCGCCTGCAGGGCCTCCTTTTCGTCCGGCATACTGTGGTAATACTGCGCGACCATGACGTTTTCCAGCGCCGTCAGATAATTAATCAGGTGGAACTGCTGGAAGATCAGGCCGATCTTCTCCCTGCGCACCGCCGTCAGGTTTCGCGCGCTCTCCGCGGCAATATCGACGCCGTCAAGGATGACCTTGCCCTCGGTGGGTTTGTCCATGCAGCCGATGATGTTCATCATCGTCGTTTTGCCCGAGCCGGACGGCCCCATGATGGCGAGCCACTCGCCCTGCTCCACGGCCAGATCCACGTTGTGCAGGGCCTTGACGCTGCCGTAGATTTTCGATATTCCTTTTATGTCTAATATGGGCATTTTCTTCTCCTATTCGCCGCGCAGCACAATGGCCGGGTCCACATCCGTCGCGCGCCGCACGGGGATCAGGCAGGCCAATCCCGTGACGAACACGGAGGCGACGACGGTCACGGGCGCCAGCGCCGCCTGAAAATGGACGGCGCGGCTGAATACGTTGATGCCGATCAACTGCGCGAAGCCAAAGCCGAGGGCCGCGCCCAAGACGCCGCCCAAGCAACCCAGAAAGAGGCCCTCCCCCAGAAACTCCGCGACGATGCCCCTGTTGGGCGCGCCGAGGGCTTTTTTCAGCCCGATTTCCTTGCGCCTTTCCTCCACGACCGCCATCATCGTGGTCGCGACGCAGATCATGGTCAGGAGCAGTACGACGGTCGTTACGAGAAAGACCAGAGCCTGCAGTTTCGTCAGCACAGCGCCCTCCGAGCGCGTCACGCGGGTCACGAGCCGCGGCGCGACGCCCGCCGCGCTTTCCGTCACGCGGGCGGCGATGGCCTCAAGCTCCGCCTGCGACGCGGAAACGCTGCACTCCACCACGTCGAAAGCGCCGTTTTCGCCGATGACGGCGGCGAAGTCCGCCAAGGACATGAAGATAAAAGCCTCCTCCGTCCCGCCCGTCTGCACGATGCCCGCGACGCGGAAATCCCGGCTGAAAGCTTCGCCTTGCAGGTCCGTACCCGTCATCGTGAAAGAGCTGCCCGGCAGGAGGCGGATCACGTCGGCCACCTCTTGGCCGATGAGTACGCTCCCGTCCCGTTCGGGCCATTCCCCCGACACGAACCAGTAGGGACTGGTCGCGCGCGCGCCCGCCAAATCCGTGCCTGCGGCCATGAAAGGCTGTTCGTTGATCTTCACCGTTTCGTAGCGGTAGGCTGCGATCCCGACGGCCTGCGCCTCCGGAATGCAGGCGACAGCCGCCGCCGCCTCTTCTTCGGAGAGGGCGTCCCCGCCCGAGGACACGAAGATGAGGTTGGCGCCGTAGGAACGAAATTCCTGCCGCATCTGGCGCGGAATGTCGTAGTAAACGGTGACGAGGCCCGAAAGGACGGTCGCGCCGATAGCCACGGCCAGCAGGGCCACGAACATTCCGGAGCGCCGGCGGATCAGCGCGCTCGTAATCATCTTGAAGTACATGCTTCTTTTCGTCATAAACAATCTCCGCAGCAATCTTCGCTTTGATATCGGCGCGGGCCGCCGGGCCGACAAGCAGGCCTCCGGGCCGGTCCGCGTCCCGCGCTATCTGCCGTGCAGGACCTCGGCGGGACGCAGGGACAGCAGCAGGCGTATCGAGGGAATGCAGCCCGCAAGGATTACGAAAAAGATCAAAATCGCGACCAAGGGGATAACCATGGGTTTGATGTTGATCGCGGCGTCGAACACGGTGCGGCCTATGATCTGCGCGAAGCCCAAGCCCGCGAAGTAACCGGCCACGCCGCCTATGACGCCCGTGATGAAGATCTCCGTCAGGATCAGTTGGGAAACGGGCGCGTTGTTCGCGCCGAGAGCCTTTAAAAGTCCGATCTCGCGGCTGCGCTCCATGACGCCGGCCGTCACCAGATTCGATATGCCGAGCGCCGCCCCCGCGAGGCTCAGTATCGTGATTAGCAGCATGAGCAGCCGGGTTTTCTCCAGAATCGCGCCCTCCGATTCCGCCACTTGGCGGATGGGCTTGGCCACGGCGTCGCTCAGCACCTCTTCGATCTGATAGCAGATGGCGCTGACGTAGGCCGTGCAGTACCACGTTTCCCATTCCTTTACGGAAAGGCTCTTCGGGTTCTGCGCGGCGCGGCGGGACAGTTCGTTGTCCGGCGTCGTCAGCGCGCTGACCTCCACGCTGCTAACCAGACCCGGCCGGCCGGTCATCTCCTGCACGACGGACAGCGGCGCGTAGATACGCTCGTCCTCCGCGCTGCCGGCCGCGAAGATCCCCTTTACCCTAAGGCTTTTGCGCGCGCTTTCGGTTTCGAGGACGAGGACGTCACCGACCGAGAGGCCCGCCCGCTCCGCGAGCAGGGCGCCCGCCATGACGGCGTCCGTATCCTCGTCCGAGATCCATTCGCCGTCTACGGACCACCAGCTCTTCATATTGCGTATGCCCGTGTCGAGGGATTCCCCCGTCGGAAGTTCTTGATGGTGCGAAAACCAAGTTCCCACGAGCCGAAACTCTTCGTCCCGGCCGGCCGGCCGCGCTTTCGCGTCCAGATAGGGGGCGAAGTCCACGATGTGGAAAGCCCAAAAGATCGTCTTCAGCCGCCCCAGTTCCGCTTCCTGCAGG
>JAITAX010000120.1 GCA_031283865.1 Eubacteriales Family XIII. Incertae Sedis bacterium | reverse complement strand
CTTGGGGTATCATAATAGAAAAAGCCTCGGGCAAAGACCTTTTCCCGGGCGCGCAGAAAGGAAACTATACAATGAAAAGACTCTTGGTGATCCTCCTCACGCTCGCGTTCGCGCAGGCGTTGTTCACCCCGGCTTTCGCCGCCGACGACGCGACACTCGACAAGGCGGTCCTTGACGCGGCGGCCTATATGCTCAAAACGGTCAAGGCCCCCGAAATCGGCTCCGCCGGTGGGGAATGGGCCGTCATCGGGCTGGCTCGCAGCGGCGCGTCCGTGCCGGACGCCTATTTTGAGGGCTACCGCAGGGCCGTTGAGGACGCTGTTGCGGATTCGGGCGGCGTGTTGCACGAGAAAAAATACACGGAATACAGCCGCGTGATCCTCGGCCTGACGGCGGCCGGCTACGATCCGCGCAGCGTCGCGGGTTTTGATCTGACCGTCGCGCTCGGCGATTTCGAACGCACGATATGGCAGGGCATCAACGGTCCGATCTGGGCGCTGATCGCGCTCGACAGCGGGGATTACGCCATTCCAAAGAACAGCGACGCAAAGACGCAGGCCACGCGCGCGCTGTACATCGAAGAAATTCTGCGCAGGCAGGTCGCGGACGGCGGCTGGAACCTGACGGCGGGCGCGGACGGAAAGATTCGCGCGGGCGAAAAGGGCGATCCGGATTTGACGGGCATGGCGCTGCAGGCCCTTGCGAAGTACCAAGACAGGCCCGAGGTCAAGGCGGCGACGGAGAAAGCGCTGCGCTTCCTCTCCGCGCTGCAGGATGACAAGGGCGGCTACACGGGTTGGGGCGACGTCAACTCGGAGAGCGTCGTGCAGGTGCTCGTCGCGCTCTGCGAGCTTGGCATCCCCGCGGACGATTCGCGTTTCGTCAAGAACGGCCACAGCCTCACAGACAATATCCTCAGCTTCCAAAACGCGGACGGCAGCTTCCGCCACACAACAGCGGGTTCGGGTAACAGCCAAATGTCCACGGAACAGGCTTTCTACGGAATTGTCGCGGCGCAGCGAGCGGCGGACGGCAAGAACTCGCTCTACCGCATGGACGACGCCGCGAAACGCGGCGCGCCCGCCGAGACGCAGGGCGCGCCGGCCGCCGGCACGGACGGCCTGCCCGAAAGGCATACGGATGTAAGGCCCGTGCCTGTGACGGCGGCCGGCAAGACATTTGACGACATCTCGGGTCACGCAAGCAAGGACGCGATTGAGGCCCTCGCCGCGCGCGGCATTCTGACCGGCATGACGGATGAAAGCTTCGCGCCGGACGCGAACGTGACGCGCGCCGAATTTGCCGCGATCATCGTGCGCGGACTTGGACTTGAGCCTGCGGCGAAAGGCGGCGGCGAATATCCGTTTGGCGACGTGAAGCAGGGCGCCTGGTACTTCTCCTACGTGCATACCGCCGATTTCTACGGCATAGCGGGCGGTGTCGGCGGCGATCTTTTTAAGCCCGCAGGCGCGATTACGCGGCAGGAGGCGGCGGTCATGGTCGCGCGCGCGGCAAAGCTCGCGGGACGCGACACGGAACTTGACGCGGCTGCGATCCGCGACACACTTGCGCAGTTCGGCGACTACCGCAGCGCCGCAGACTGGGCGCAAGCGTCGCTCGCGTTCTGCTACGCCGAGCGGATTTTGGATGATTCGGCGCTCGACATCAAGCCGAAAGAGCAGGTGACGCGGGCCGAGATCGCGGAGATGCTGTACCGGATGCTGCGCTCGGCGGATCTGCTGTAGGAGCGCAGATGAAAGTTTGAGACATATAAAATCAGGACACTCCGTCTGTGTCGATGGATTTTTTCAGTTTGCGCGGTTCCGTCGCCGTCGGGAAACGGGTTCTGTTACGCAAACGAGTTCAACGCCCCGCGGCAAGACCGCGGGGGCGGTTTTGCCGCGGGGGCGGTTTATTTTTCTGTAAACCGATGTTTGCACGTGAACGAACAATTTTTAACAGCCGAAAAACGGCTTGTTTTTCCTTGTTTTTTTGTTTTTCCACATGCGCGAAAAGATTGTATACAATTTTGTGCACGCAAGCCTGTGGATTATTTCTTGAATGAAGAAGCCTTGATTTTCCTTGTGCATGGGCCAAGAACCCCGCACAAAAGGCTGTTTTGTCCACAGGCTGTTCGCGCTTTATCGACAAGTGTTTTCTATTGTTTCACGGCTTGCTTCACGACTTTCAGGTCCGGGGCGATAATCAGGCGCGCCTCCGTGGCTTCCTGCACCTGCTCCGCCGTAAAGCCCTCGTTCAGTTCCTTGAGAACGATGCCCGCAGGTGTAAGCTCCATGACGCCCATCTCCGTTATAATCAGGTCCACGACGCCGACGGCGGTGTAGGGCAGCGTGCATTCTTTCAGGATTTTCGGCTTGCCTTTCTGCGTGTGCGTCATCGCGATGATTACCTTGCGGGCGCCGACGACGAGATCCATCGCGCCGCCCATGCCGGGGACCATCTTGCCCGGCACGATCCAATTCGCGAGGTTGCCGTGTTCGTCCACCTCGAGCGCGCCGAGGATCGTCGCGTCCACATGCCCGCCGCGAATGATGCCGAAAGAGGTGGCGCTGTCAAAGAACATCGCGCCCTTATTCGCCGTCACGTACTGCGCGCCGGCGTTCACAATATCCACGTCCTCGCTGCCCGGCGCCGCAGCCGCGCCCATGCCCATGATCCCGTTCTCCGACTGGAGGATGATCGTGACGCCCTCCGGCAGGTGGTCCGCCACGAGCGTGGGCAGACCGATGCCGAGGTTCACCACGTCGCCGTTCTTCAATTCCTGCGCGACCCTCGCCGCGATGACGGCCTTTATATCTGCCATGCCTTTTCACCTCCCACAATCACATCCACAAAGATTCCCGGCGTTACCACGTTGTTCGGATCGATCTTGCCGACCTCCACGATCTCGCAGGCGCCGACGATCACATAATCCGCAGCGGCGGCCATCATCGGATTGAAAGTCCGCGTGGTCCCGTTGTAGACGGTATTGCCGGATTTATCGGTAACGGAACCCCGAATCAGCGCGAACTCGGCGCGCAGCGGCAGCTCCAGCAGGTAGTCCCTGCCCTCTATGTTGATCACCTGCTTGCCCTCCGCGACAATCGTGCCGACGCCCGTGGGCGTCAGGAAACCGCCTATGCCGAAGCCGCCCGAGCGAATGCGCTCTGCCAGCGTACCCTGCGGCACGAGATTGCAGATCAGCTTGTCCTTGGCTACGTCGGTGTTCATGCGATGCGCCACCTCGGGGTTCAGGCCCACATGCGAGGCGATCAGCGTGTGAATCTGCCCGTTTGAGAGCAGCTTGCCGACGCCGCGTCCCGGCACGCCGGCATCGTTGCAGATGATCGTGAGGTTTTTCGGACCCTTTCTCACGAGCGCGTCGATGAGTATTTCCGGGGTTCCGCAGGCCATAAACCCGCCGACCATGATCGTCGCGCCGTCGCCGATTGCGGCGACCGCTTCATCGGCCGTTTTGAGTTTGTCAATCATATAAAAATTCCTCCTTGTCTTTTTTTGTAATATTGTCGGTTGGGCGGCGGATATCGCTTGTTTTCACCTCCTTTGCGCCGGCAAAATCGTTTTCGTATCGTCAGGATTGCCGTGCTGCGCCGTACTGCGCCGATTGCGCCGATTGCGCCGCCGCGAGCGGCGCGCCCCGGCCCCTCATTTCCGCGAAAGCGCATCGAGGTACGCAAGCTCCCGGTGGGTCATCTTCCTGTAATGCCCCTCTTTGAGACGCCCCAAGAGGATGTCGCCCACGGCCACGCGTTCGAGTTCGACGACCTTGTTGCCGACTGCGGCGAACATCCTGCGGACCTGACGGTTCTTTCCCTCAAATATGCGGATTTCGACCGTCGTCACGTGCTCCGACTGCCGCAGCACCCGCAGCTTCGCGGGCGCGGTGACAAAGCCGCCGAGATCCACGCCCTTTCTCAGGCGGGCGATCCGCTCATCGGACAAAAGGCCGCTGACTTTCGCGTGATAGGTCTTGTGTATCTTGTGTTTCGGGTGCGTCAGCATCTGCGAGAGCGCGCCGTCGTTCGTCAGAATCAACAGACCCGCGGTGTCGCAGTCCAATCGCCCCACGGGAAATACGCGCTCCGAAACGTCGCCGAGCAGGTCCATGACCGTCGGACGATTCTGCGCGTCAGAGGCGGAGGTGATGTAGCCCTTGGGTTTGTTCAAAATGATGCAGACGCGCTTGTCCGCAGGCTTTATGGCGCGGCCGCCCAGCTCCACGACGTCGCCCTCTTTCACGTCATAGCCCATTTCGCGCACGACGAGTCCGTTCACCTTTACGTTTCCGTTTTCTGTCAGCGCGTCCGCCTTGCGGCGGCTGCAAATTCCCGCCGACGCGATGTACTTGTTCAAACGCATTCCTTTATCGCCTCCCTACTTGATAGTATATACCAAGCCGCCGCGCATGTAAACAAAGGTAAAAAATACAAGGTAAAAAATACAGTGTTGTCGGCGCTTTAAAAATCGGATATAATACAACACACACACAGGAGGTAAGATGTATGTTACAGACAGGATTCAATACACTTGACGATAAATATTCCGAAATCACGCCGGAACTCGAACAGCTTGCAAAGCTGTGTGTCGAAAACGGACGCATCGACGCCGCGCTCTACACGAAGCACCGCGTGAACCGCGGCCTGCGCGATCTGGACGGCAACGGCGTATTGACGGGTTTGACGGAGATCTCGGAAATCCAAGCGTTCGACACGTCTTCGGGCGAAAAGATTCCGATTGAGGGCAAGCTCTTCTTTCGCGGCGTCAACGTGGAAGACTTCGTGAAAGGCTTCATCCGCGAGCAGCGCTTCGGTTTCGAGGAATGCGCCTACCTGCTGATCTTCGGGATGCTGCCGACCGAAAAGCAGCTCGGCGACTTCACGCGGCTGCTTGAACAGTACAGGACCCTGCCCACAAGCTTCGTCCGCGACATCATCATGAAAGCGCCGAATGCGGATATGATGAACACGCTGGCGCGGAGCGTGCTTACGCTGCATTCCTACGACACAAAGGCCAACGAAACGGACATCCCGAACGTGCTGCGGCAGTCCCTGCTTCTGACGGCGGTCTTCCCGCTGCTGTCCGTCTACGGCTACCAATCTTTCCGCCACTACTTCGCAAACGACGACCTCTTCATTCACACGCCGAAAGCCGGGCTTTCCACGGCGGAAAACATCCTGCAGATGCTCCGCAAGGACGGCAAGTATACCGATCTCGAAGCGCACATCCTCGACGTGGCCCTCGTGCTCCACGCCGAACACGGCGGCGGCAACAACTCCACCTTTACGACTCACGTGGTGTCCTCCTCCGGCACGGACACGTATTCCTCCGTCGCGGCCTCCATCTGCTCGCTGAAAGGTCCGAAGCACGGCGGCGCGAACATCAAGGTCGTCCGCATGTTCGAGGATTTGAAGAAGCATGTGAAAGACTGGGCGGACGACGACGAGCTGGAACGCTATCTGCGCGCCCTGCTCCACGGTGAAGCTTTCGACAAAGCGGGTTTGATCTACGGCATGGGCCACGCGGTCTATTCGCTGTCGGACCCGCGCGCCAATATCTTCAAATACTTCGTGGAAAATCTGTCGAAAGAAAAAGGGCGTCTGGACGAGTACAAGCTCTACAGCAGCGTGCAGCGGCTCGCCGCCAAGGTGATCGCGGACGAACGCAAGATCTACAAGGGCGTCAGCGCCAACATCGACTTCTACAGCGGCTTCGTGTACAGTATGCTCGATCTGCCGCTCGAACTCTATACGCCCATATTCGCAATCGCGCGCATAGCGGGTTGGAGCGCCCACCGCATAGAGGAACTGATTAACGCGGGCAAGATCATCCGCCCCGCGTATAAGAACGTATCGGAGCGCGTCCCCTATAGGGCTATTGCAGAAAGGTGATCTGCTCCGCTTCGTCCGGCCTCTCCCGGTCCGGCTCATGGATCGCGTCCTCTATGTCTTCGATCTCGGGCAGGTCGCGCAGGCTCTCAAAATCGAAGTGCCGCAGGAAGCTCTTTGTCGTGCCGTAGAGTACGGGCCGGCCGATGGCGTTCGATCTGCCTACCTCTTCGACGAGCTCTTTCTTCATAAGCCCCTCGACCACCCGCTCGCTCTTGACGCCGCGGATCATGTCGATCTCGCCCTTAGTCACGGGCTGCCGATAGGCGATGATCGCGAGCACCTCCAGCGCCGCCTGCGAAAGCCGCTTCTCCTTGACGGGCGTGCAGAGCCGCTGCAGATAATCAAAGTTTTCGGGCCGCGTGACGAAGCGGAAAGCTCCGTCTGTTTCGCGCACGGCCAAGCCGCGCCCCGCCTCGTCGTATTCGCGCTGAAGCTCTTTGAAATATTCGTAGGCTGTCTTTTTGTCGATCTGCACGACCTCCGCCGCCGTCTTTGCGTCGAGCGGTTCACCCCATATGAACATCATGGATTCAAAGGCTGACTTTATCGCATTCTTATTCGGCATATGCCGGCTCCTCCTTTTCGCAAAGCTCCACTGTAATCTCCGCAAAGCCGCTGTTCTGCTTCGCCCGCACCGTCCTGTTTCGAACCATTTCGAGCAGGGCGACGAAAGTCAAGACTTTCTCAAAGCGATCATCCTCGCGCTTCAAAAGCTCGCGGAACCGCAGTCTTGAAACCCTTTTGAGGGAAAACAGGTTCTTAATCAGCGACATGCGCGCCTCCGTCGTTTCCTGCTGTCTCTCGGCGCGCGCATAGATACTTCTGACCTCGTCCACGCGCTGCTTTCTGCCGAGAAACGCCTTGAACGCCTGCGCAAAGCGCTCGGGATCCATGCGCAGATATTCGTCCGGCTCATTCGTATAGGGTTGCAGATCCTCGGCCGGCTTCTCAAAAAACAGCCCCGCCCGTTCCTCGCGCTCCAGCAGAAGAGCCGCCGCCGATTTGAAGCGCTTGTAGAGCAGCAGCTTCATGACGAGTTCGCTGCGCGGATCCTCTTCTGCGGCGGACCCTGCGGCGCCGCTGCGCGGCAGCAGCATCTTCGACTTCAATTCGATGAGGCTCGCCGCCAAAACCATGAACTCGCCGCCGAGCGCCGGATCGCACAGGCGCAGCGCTTCTGTATACGCCAGATAATCCCTCGTGATCTGCGAAACCTGTATATCGTAAATGTTCATCTCGGCGCTCTCGATCAGATAACAGAGCAGGTCGAAAGGGCCTTCGAAGTTATCTATCTTAACCTTATATGCCACAGCTGCCCTCCTATCCGCTGTAATATCTCTGCCAACGGCTTTTGGGCCTGTCCGGAATCGTCATCTTCAACCGGCCCTCCGCAAGCAGCGGTCGCACGAAGTTCTTCAGCGCGTAATACTGCGTCTTTCCGAGAAATCTCGCGATTTCTTCCCTTGTTCGCGGCTGTTCGCAGAAAGATACGATGTCTGCCGGTTCGCGGATCGGCGCGCCGTACCGATACGGCGCTTCCGGGACGCGTTCCCGCGAGACGGGCGCGAGACCGGGCAGGGCCTCCCGAGGGATATCCGGGGCGTCATAGCGATACGCGGCCGCTCCGTCCCGTCCCTGCGCGGGAAACGCGATCATCGGCCGGGAGCCCGGATCATAGCCGTACATCGCCGGATCCTCCATCACGACGTCCGTCTGTCCGCCGGCCGGCGAAAATGCCGGCGCATACCTGTGCGGTGTCGCCTCGACCGGATAGTCGTTTTTTAATGTGACCGCAAAATTTCCGCGCCTGTTTTCAAAGATGGGGGCGGGAAGTCCGTGACGGATCATCTCATCCCGTATCGTCGGGATTCCGGAATAGCGATTTTCCGCGATTTTCATTACTTCCAAGATGTTTGCCAGCGTTTGGTTCCGCGTGTCCGCGTGCACCTTGCCCAGCTTGTCTATCGTAAGATTGCCGTACAGGCCGCCCTCGTTCCGAATCTCCAGACGGTCGTTAAACATCAGAATCCGCACGGGCGCGCCCTCCGTATGAATGCTGTAATCCCTGTGCATCAGGGCGTTCAAAACCGCTTCCCTGACCGCCGCGACGGGATATTCCGTCTTGTCCGCCCGCTTTCCGTTTTCGCCGATGATGGTCTTTACGCGCATATTCCGCTCCACAAAGAGCACGGCATCCTCGATCATTTCCCCGATGGTTCCCTCGATGCGGCTGTTGTCCGTAAAGCGTTCGCCCTGCGGCCCGGTAATCCCCATCTTCAGGCCCGGAACGACCACAGCCGTAACGCAAAGCTGCGGAAAGGCCGCTTGCGGATATTTGGAAAAGCAAAGCACGCCCGCCAAGCTTGGCTTTTCGTCCCGAATAATGCCCATCAGCCGAAGCATCTCCTCGTCCGAAAGCTTGGCCGCGTTCTTCTTGTTTTTTCTCAGGGCGACAAGGTACTGCGACAACAATTCCTCATCCAATTGGGATATGTCGGCCTCTTCCGCCGGCCGCAGATCGTCCCGCACCCTGCGGCGGTACGCGTCGAAGCTGTAGATCTCATAGTCGCTCATGGCCTCGTCCGCTTCGCCGATGCGAACAAAAGCGCCCTTGATCCGGCCCACGCCTTTATAATAAACAGGGCGTTCCGTAATATCCGCGCCGGGAATCTCAGCCGAAACCACAAGCTTGCCGCCCGCGTCGCATACCGTAAACAAGGGACGCACAACGGGGTGCATCTGCTTGCACTGCTCCGCGACCCTGTGCTGCAGATCCTGCGCGTCGTATACGCCCACCGTCCTAAATCCTTCGCGCTCGTCCAATCCGAACAAAATCACGCCGCCGTCGTCTTGGTTGGAAAAAGAAGAAAGCGTATCGTACAGCCTTGCCGGGCAGCCCCGGTGCGCGGCCTTGACCTCTATGGTTTGCGTTTCGCAACGACGCGCTTGAACCGTTTGGATCAGCCGGTACAATTCGACCTCGTTCATAATCCCTCCTCCCCATCTTGTGCTTCCATACTTAGCATAACACACAATTTTGCTTACATCAAGAGAAAACGCAAAAAATAAACAAAAAATTTGCTTATTTAACGCAAATTTAGGTTAAAAATCAAAAAAACACAAGCAACACCCGGATTCACCTCATTCCTCCGCTACTCCGTGAGCAGGCGTGCCAGAATGCGCTTTTCATCCTTGTCGAGTTCGCCGGGGTTCTCCAAAAAACGCGCGAACAGATCAGGGCGGCGCTCCCGCGTCAGCCTGATCGATTCTTCGAATTTCCAGAGGCGGATGCGCTTGTGATTCCCCGAAAGCAGTGCCTCCGGCGCTTCCATGCCGCGAAAGCACGCGGGCCGCGTGTACTGCGGGTACTCAAGGAGACCAAGACTGTGGGATTCCTCATCGTGCGCTCTCGGGTTTCCGAGCACGTCCGGCAGTAGGCGGGCCGTCGCGTCAATCAAAATCATGGCGGGCAACTCCCCGCCCGTCAGGACATAGTCGCCCACGGAGATTTCCTCGAAACAAAAATAATCGAGCACCCGCCGGTCGATCCCCTCGTAATGCCCGCAGAGGATCAGCAGCGCTTCCTCGCACGCCAATTCCCGGACGAGGTCTTGGTCCAAAAGCCGGCCCTGCGGCGACATGCAGACAAGCCTTTTCCCCTCCGTGCCGAGCCGCGCGAGCGCGTCAAAGACAGGCTGCGGCGTCAGCACCATGCCCGCGCCGCCGCCGAAAGGATAGTCGTCGGTCTTCCGGTGCTTGTCCGTCGAAAAAGCGCGTATATCAACGGTTTCAACATCCAAAAGGCCCCGTTCCCGCGCCCTGCCGAGTATGCTGCCGTCCAGAACGGGCGCAAACATCTCGGGAAAGAGGGTCAGCACCTGTATCCTCATGTCGCAAGCGCGGACAGGTCGTCCGGCACGCGCGCGACCACGCGTTTTTCACGCACGTCCACATGAATGACAAAAGCCCCCACCGCAGGCAACAGGAAAGTCTTCCCGTCCGGCACGGCGATCTCATAGAGATCCTGCGCGCCGTTTTGAATCACGTCGGCAATCGCACCGAGGACGCGCCCCGCCTCATCGCATACATCGCAGCCGATCAGGTCCCGCACATACCATTCGCCGTCGGGCAGCGGCGCCAAGGCAAGCGCGCTTATGGAAAGCACGCAGCCGCGCAGGGATTCCGCTCCGTCGCGGTCCGTGATGCCGTCGAGTTTAAGGATAGGCAGATTTTTCACAAATCGGACGGCTTCGACGCGCGCGGGCCGGCCGTCGATCAAAAATTCCGCTCCGGACGCGAAGCGCTCCCTATTGTCGGAATAGGGATAAACTTTCACCTCGCCGCGCAGGCCCACCGCCGCGACAATCTTTCCGATTGCAATCTGTTCGGTCTGTTCCATAGCATTACTGCATGATCTCCACGGATACTTTTTTGTTCTCTTTGACCGCCGCCGCCTTTACGACCACGCGCAGCGCTTTCGCGATGCGGCCCTGTTTGCCGATGACCTTGCCCATATCCTCCGGCGCGACGTGCAGCTCGATGACGGTCGTACCCTCTTCACCGTCCACGGTGATTACCTCGATGGCGTCGGGATTCTCGACCAGCGCTGCTGCGATCGCTCTTACCAATTCTTCCATTCGCTCTGTGTCCCTTCTTTACATACGGCCTGTGCGCGCTCAGTTGGCGTCGGCGGGCGTTTCCGCGTTCTCGTCCGCTTCGGCATCCGGTGCGGCTTCAACCTGCGCGGCTTCCGGGGTCTCTTCGACCTGAGCAAATTCTGTCGCCGTTTCGACCGGCACAGCCTCCGGGACCGCCGCCTCTTCGACCTGCACAGCCGCCTCCGCCGACTCCTCCGGCTTCGCGACGTCGAACACGCCGGCTTTCCTCAAAAGCCCTCGGACAGTGTCCGTCGGCTTGGCGCCGGTCGAAATCCACTTCTTCGCTTTCTCGACGTCGATCTTGACGTCTGCGGGATCGGTCAGCGGATTGTAATAGCCTAATTCCTCAATGAATCGACCGTCGCGCGGCGACCTCGAATCCGCCGCGACAATTCTGTAAAACGGCCTCTTGTGCGCTCCCATTCTCCTCAATCTGATTTTAACTGCCATATTCTTTCCTCTCCTCTTTAAAATTTATTGCACACCGTTAAAAACGGCGTCTTTGCCTCATTCGGATATTCGTTGCAATTCCGGCCCGTCGGCCACAGGAGTTTGGACAGTAACGGATATTCACGCAAGCGGAAAACCTCCGGATTCAGTTCAAGCCGCGGAAGAGTTTGTTTCGCGCGTGCTTCGGCCCCGTCATGAACTGCTTCATCATCTTTCGCGCCTCTTCATAGCGCTTAACCAGACTGTTGATCTTCGTGACGGGCTGCCCCGACCCCGCCGCAATGCGCTTGCGCCTGCCGGAATTTAAGATGGCCGGGTTGCGCCGTTCCTCTTTCGTCATGGAGCGAATGATGGCTTCCATCTGCCGAAACTCCCGCTCGCCGTTCTCGATGTCCGCGCTCGCGGCGCGGCTGCCCATGCCGGGGAGCATGTCCATGAGCTTCGCAAGGCCGCCCATCTTTTTGATTTGCCCGATCTGTTCGAGAAAATCCTCGAGCGTGAACTCGTTTTTTTTCATCTTGCGCTCGAGTTCTTCCGCCTGCGCGTCGTCAAAGCTCTCCTGCGCTTTCTCGATGAGGCTCATCACATCGCCCATACCCAGTATGCGCGAAGCCATGCGCTCGGGGTGGAAAGCTTCGAGTGCGTCAAGCTTTTCCCCGACGCCTATGAACTTGATCGGGCGCTGCGTCACGTTCTTCGCGGACAGCGCTGCGCCGCCGCGCGCGTCGCCGTCCAGCTTCGTCATGATGATGCCGTCTATGCCCAGCGCTTCGTTGAAGCCTACGGCTGCATTCACGGCGTCCTGGCCCGTCATGGCATCGAGTACGAGCAGGATTTCATGCGGTTTTACGGTCTTCTTGATGCGGACCAATTCATCCATCATGGCCTCGTCAATCTGCAGACGGCCGGCCGTGTCCACGATCAGCACGTCGAAGCCCTTGCGTTCCGCTTCCCGCATGGCGCTCTCGGCGATCAGGACCGGGTCCGCGCATCCTTTCATCGTGAACACGGGCGTATCCACGCTCTCGCCGACGATGACGAGTTGATCCACGGCGGCCGGCCTGTAGATGTCGCAGGCGGCCAGCATGGGTTTCTTTCCGTTGCTCTTCAGGTATTTGGCTAACTTGCCGCAGGTGGTGGTCTTGCCCGTACCCTGCAGCCCGACCAGCATCAGCGTCGTGAAGCCGCGCGGCGAGTAGGTCAGCCGGCTGTTCGTGCCGCCCATCAAGCCAACAAGCTCGTCCTGCACGATCTTAATCACCTGCTGCGCGGGCGTCAGGCTCTGCAAAACCTCAGCCCCGAGGGATTTGGCGCGCACGTCGGCGACGAACTGCTTCACCACCTTGAAGTTGACGTCGGCCTCCAGAAGCGCCAGTTTCACCTCGCGCATGGCCTCGTCGATGTCTTTCTCGCTGAGCACACCCTTGCCCTTGAGCTTCTTGAATACGCCTTGCAGTTTTTCGGAAAGTCCTTCAAAAGCCATTTTTTTCTCCATCGCGGTGATCGCGGCGCGCGGCGCCGCAAGCCCGGTCACTGTCGGATTGCGGTGTCCGCTCACAGCTCCAAGCTGTCGAGCAGGGCGCGAATGTCGCGCAGGCTGTTCGCCAGCTCGGCGTCCTGCGCGCGCTCCGCAGCCAGTCGGTCGAGCGCCGCCCCGGCGAGGGCCACCGTCCTCTCGGCACGCGCGTACTTCTCCGCAAGCCCCAGCGCGCGTTCATAGGACTCAAGCGCGGCGGCGGACCGCTTCAACGCGTCGTGAACGCCTTGGCGGCTTATGCGTATATCGGCGGCGATCTCCGCCAAGGACAGGTCCTCCGCGTAGTACATGCGGAAGACGTCCCGCTGCCCTTTCTTCAACAGGCCGCCGTAAAAATCGTAGAGCAGGTTCATTTTGGAGGCATTCTCCAACAGCATCTCCCACCCCCTGTAATGCAAATTGCTTGACAACACTATCAATTTATCATGAACGGGGCATCCTGTCAAGCATTTGTTTTGACGCGCCGGCGGTCTGCGACGGCGGTAATCGGGTCGAGCGCGCGCGAAAGCCGTGTCCGTGAGCGACGCGACGGCGGCGTGTTGTGAAAGCGATTGCAGAAATCGCAGGCGTTTATTCATTTCAAAAATAACTTGCGAAAAACGCAAGTATTTATTCGTTTCAAAAATAACTTGCGAAAAATGCAGGAGTTTATTCGTTTCAAAAATAACTTGCGAAAAACGCAAGTGTT
>JAITAX010000117.1 GCA_031283865.1 Eubacteriales Family XIII. Incertae Sedis bacterium | reverse complement strand
GCCCTTGTCTTTCGTCAACTGCAGGGCCTCCGTTTCGCAGAGGCTTCCGTCCGCGTTCGGAAATTCCCACAGCCCCGCCAATAAGCCCTCGCGCTCCCGCCTGCACAGCGCGACCGCGTCTTTGCAGCGCAGAACGAGGACGGTTTTTTCTTCCTTTCTCCGTGCTTTTTTCTCGCCTTTCACGGGCAGGTTTGCGACCCTGTCCGCGCGCCGCGCAGTGCAGACGGCGGCAAGGGGGCAGGCGTCGCACCGCGCCGCGCCGCCGGGGAGACAGATCAGCGCGCCCAGTTCCATGAGGCTCTGCGTGAAGTCGCCGCGCGCCTTTGCGGGATACAGCGGCTTGAGCATATCCTCCGTCTTCTTTCTCCGTCCGGGTGCGTCTATGGGCGCGGCGTCACCCGTGAGGCGCGCTGTCACGCGCAGCACGTTGCCGTCTACGGCCGGAGTTGCCTCGTCGAAGCAGATGGAAGCGATGGCGCCGGCGGTATAGGCGCCGATGCCGGGCAGGGCCGAAATCTCGCGCAGGTCGCGCGGGAACTGCCCCGCGTGCCTTTCCAAGATCGCGCGCGCCGCCTTTTGCAGGTTTCGCGCGCGGCTGTAGTATCCGAGCCCCTCCCAGAGCTTCATCAGCCGCGTTTCGTCCGCCTCCGCAAGGTCACGAATCGTGGGAAGCGCGCGCAGAAAGCGTTCGTAATAGGGCCGCGCCGTTTCCGCGCGGGTTTGTTGCAGCATGATCTCCGAGAGCCAGATGTGATAGGGTTCGCGGTCCGCGCGCCACGGCAGGTCCCGCGCGTTTGCCCGATACCACGAAAGCAGGGCCTCCGTCAAAAATGCGCCGTCTTTCGATGGGTCCATTTCCTGCGTACTCCTTGTGCGCCGGCGCCTGCGGCCGCGGCGTTCTCATGTAAAAGCATACCACAAACTGCGGAGAGGGGCAAGCGCGCGAAAGGGCATATTTCTCATTGTTCGCTCGGGGTTCGCTCGGCCCCGCAGGGGCGCCTCGATCAAAGCGGCGACTGCCCATTGCGCACGCCGCGCAAAAGTGCAATAATAGAGGGGAGATATAAAGGAATGCAAAGGGGTGATGAGGATTGACTTTGGGGAGTTCATCGGACAGTTGCAATTCGCCGTCCGCCGCGGACGCGTTGCAAACGGAACGCATAACGCTGTGGGGCGTCGTGCAGGGGGTCGGCTTCAGGCCCTTTGTCGCAAAGCTGGCGCACCGGCTCGGCATGTCGGGCGAGGTGCAAAACACGGGCGGCTTGGCGGAGATCGTGCTCACGGACACGGAGGCGCGCATCGCGGCCTTTCTGCGCCGCCTGCAAGAGGAATTGCCGCCGCCTGCGGAGATCGTCCGCTGTGAGCGCCGCGTCCTGCCCCTGCGGCGGGATTTCGAGGGTTTTTTGATATCGGAGAGCGCGGCGGGGGGCGACGAGGCGAGTATGCTCCCCGTGGATTTGCCCGTCTGCGAGCGCTGCCTTGCGGAGCTGCGCGATCCCGCGAATCCGCGCCGCCTGCACCCT
Source organism: Eubacteriales Family XIII. Incertae Sedis bacterium (assembly GCA_031283865.1). GTDB lineage: Bacteria > Bacillota > Clostridia > Peptostreptococcales > Anaerovoracaceae > JAITLA01. The sequence goes on along the minus strand of JAITAX010000117.1, from coordinate 1,067 downwards.
TTCATCAGCTGCATGTCCTGCGGGCCGCGCTACACGATCATCGACCGCGTACCCTACGACCGCGACAACACCTCGATGGCGGATTTTCGCATGTGCGAACTGTGCGAGAAGCAGTACGGTGATCGGAACGACAGGCGCTATCACGCCCAGACGATCTCGTGCCACGACTGCGGACCCATGCTGCTCTGGAAAGAAAATAAAGGCGCGCCCTCTGCGCTTTCCCCCGCCGAACGCGTCCTGAAAACGGGCCTGAAAGACGGCGTGCGGGTCCCGCAGAAGCTTCTCGACAAGGTGTTTGGGCCGCTTGCGCGCGCCGAGGGCGCGATTTTGGCCGGCGGCGTCATCGCGCTGAAAGGCGTCGGTGGCTACTGCTTCGTCTGCTCGCCTTTCGACACGGGCGCGGTGCTGCGGTTGCGGGAGATCAAGCTGCGCGAGGAAAAGCCTTTCGCGGTCATGTTCGCCGACGCGGACGCCGTGCGCGCGTATTGCTGTGTGAGTGCCGAAGAGGAAGCCTTGCTGACCTCGCGGGCCAGGCCCATCGTGCTGCTGGAGCGGAGGAACGCGCCGGCGGAGGGGGCGTTTGCCGGCTCGCGCGCGCCGGTGCCGGAGCTGTACCGCAGCAGCCGATATTTGGGGGCTTTCCTGCCCGCCATGGGCCTGCAATACATGATGACGGAGGACCTTGGGCCGCTGATCATGACGAGCGCGAACCTGTCCGACATGCCCATGATCAAGGACGACGCGGAAATGCTGCGCCTCATGAAGCGGCAGCCCCTGATCGCGGGCGTCCTTTACAATACGCGCGTCATTCGCACGCGCATGGATGATTCCGTCGTGCGCGCAGGCGAAAACGGAATGCAGATGATCCGACGCGCCAAGGGTTATGTGCCGGCGCCGATCTTCGCGGACGGCGCGGAAAAGCTGACAAAGGCGGATATGATCTGGGCGGCGGGCGGTCAGCTCAAGGCGGCCTTTGCGCTGACCAAGGGCGCCGCGATCTATGTGAGCCGGTATTTCGGGGATCTCGACACGACAGAGACAGAGGAAGACTACTGCGGGGAGCTTTC
>JAITAX010000062.1 GCA_031283865.1 Eubacteriales Family XIII. Incertae Sedis bacterium | reverse complement strand
TGCTCGCTGCGGTGGCCGCAAAGGGCGCGGCCCTTGAATACCGCAATGACGCTCCGTGGAATACCAAGCCCCCGGCCCCGAAATAAGCAAATTCTGCAAGAGGTCTGAATAGTAACCGTTACAGCTTATGCGGGCGTTTCCGCGGTCCCCTCGGCGAGGTCCGCATCTTCGGGGTCCGGCTCGGGCTGCGGATTGTAGATGCCGTCGATCATCGCCGCGACGGCCTCCTCGTCGACGAACCAGTAGGACACGCCGTCCCGCGAGCCGGACTTGCCCTCCAAATAATGCCCGTTTATGTTCTCCGCGTCAAGGCCCGCGGCCTTGAGCGCGAGCTTGCCGGCCGCGCCGACCGTCAGATCGGACTCCACGTTCTCCATGACGATCTTCGCGATCTTAGGCAGATTGAAGCCGACGGCTTGCTTGAAAGCCGCCTTTATAAATTCGCGCTGCGTCGCTGTCCTGCCGATGTCCTGATTGGGGTAGCCTCCGCCGTTGTTGTTCTTTCGAAACCGCAGGAACCGGACGGCATCCTCGCCGCCGAGCCTCTGCTCGCCCTTTTTGAAATGGATGTGGAGCGGCGGCTTGGCGTAGGGATCGTCGTAGTTCATATCGATGGGGATGTTCACGGTGACGCCGCCCATGGCGTCGATGACCTTGGCAACCCCCTCGAATTGCACGACTGCGTAATAGTGGATCGGTATGCCGCCCAATATGTCCTGCACGGCGGCCGCGGTTCCGTCCACGCCGGCCGAGCCGTAGACGGCGTTGATTCTCTTCTGCGCCGCCGTCTTTGCCGCGGGCCGCTCGTAATAGCTGTCCCGCGGTATGGAAATGATGTCGAGCCTCTGCTCTTTCAGGTTGTAGCTGCCGAGCATGATCGTGTCGGTCAGCTTCCCGTTGATGCCGAGCAACAATATGTTCAGGCGCTCTGTGTTCGCGAATACGTCATAGTTCGGGTCGCTCGGGTCGAGCTGCGATCTTCTCACCTCGTCCGGCAAAGAGCCGGCCTCGCCGAAGATGGGATTGGCGAGCAGCTTTGAAAGCCCGAACATGGACGGAACCAGCAGCGCCACGAATACGATAAACCCAACCAGAAAGGTCTTTACAAAACCGAATCTGCGTTTTTTCACCGCCACGTCCACCGTGCGAAAGCCCATGGGCGTTCCGCTCGCGGAATCCGTGGCGTCTTTTAACTTGCGCGATCTCATCCCCTTGACACCCCTTTTTGCGTTATGTCGATCCGTCTGTCGTTATTACCATTGGACAGATCGACGAAAGAGAAGGTTCCATGAAAGGCAACGTTTAGGGAGTGTGCGGTCTGTTTCCGAACACTCCCTTGGGTCGCCGCAAACGCGGAAGCCTTCTCTTCTATAGGTCGTGCTTTTCGCCCGGCCGTTCCGAACGGCCGGCTATTGTCGATTATTGATAATCGAAGAAGCCCTTGCCCGATTTCCTGCCGAGTTCCCCGCCGCGCACCTTTTTACGAAGCAGGGCGTGCGGCCTGTACTTGTCGTCGCCGAACTCCTTGTGCAGCACCTCCATGATGGCGAGGCATACGTCGAGGCCGATCAGATCACCGAGCGCCAGTGGACCCATCGGATGGTTCGCGCCGAGCTTCATGGCCTCGTCGATGTCGGCAGCCGAAGCCACGCCGTCGGCCAGTATGCCTATGGCCTCGTTAATCATCGGAACCAGTACCCTGTTCACGACGAAGCCGGGCGCCTCATCGACCTCCACGGGCGTCTTGCCGATCTTCACGGACAGATCCGTGATGGTCTTTTTCGTTTCCTCAGAGGTGGACAGGCCCTTGATGATCTCGATCAGCCGCATCGCGGGAACGGGATTGAAGAAGTGCATACCGATGATCTTGTCCGGCCGGCCCGTCGCGGAAGCGATCTCCGTGATGGACAGCGAAGAGGTGTTCGTCGCGATGATGGTACCCGGCTTGCAGAGCTTGTCCAGCTCCGCGAACAGGGCTTTTTTGGACTCCATTTCCTCGGTGGCCGCCTCGATAATCAGGTCCGCGTCCGCGACGATGCCGATGTCCGTCGAACCCTTGACGCGACCGAGTATGGCTTCCTTGTCCGCCGCGCTGAGCTTCTCTTTCGCGACCAACTTTTCGAGATTCTTCGTGACCGCAGCGATGCCGCCGTCCACGGATGTCTGCCGCCTGGCCCGCAATACGACCTCATAGCCGTTCTGCGCGAGAACCTGAATGATGCCGGCGCCCATTGTGCCCGTGCCTAATACGCCTATCTTTTTCATTTTACCCTCTCTTTCCCACTGATAAATACCTGTGACGCTTCCCACTATTGCTGCTATCATTCATAGTACAATATTGTTAATTATTTGTCAATAGCCGTTTCATCTCCCGCTTGTACTGTTCCACGCCCGGCTGGTTGAAAGGATCGACGCCCATCAGCCTGCCCGTGTACGCACAGGTCAGCTCGAAGAAATAAACGAGCTGTCCGAAGCTGTAGGGCGACAGGTCGGGGATGCCCACGCGCACGATTGGGATGTCCGCGGCCCGGTGCGCCGCGATGACGCCCTCTGCGGCGGCGCGGTTGATCTCGTTCATGCTCTTGCCCGCGAGCAGCGGATCGGCGCCCGCCGGCACAAGCAGATCGCGCGGCGCCTCCGCGACGTCCAGCAGGGTCTCAAAGAAGATCGGATTGCCCTCTTGCAGGAATTGCCCCATGGAATGCAGGTCCGTGCTGAAAGAGAGCGCGGCGGGGAAGAGCCCCGTCCCGTTCTTGCCCTCGCTCTCGCCGTAGAGCTGTTTCAGCCACTCGGCGAAGTAGAACAGGGAGGGTTCGTAGTGCTCAAAGATCTCGACCGTCTTGCCGCCGTCCAACAAGGCTTTCCGCACAGCCGCCAGCTTCGCGGCCGAGCCGCGCAGGTCATCCTCCGCCGCTCTGCGCGCGCCGGCCAGCACTTCCCCGATGTCTATGCCCGCGGCGGCCAGCGGCAGCAGGCCGACCGGGCTGAGCACGGAATACCTGCCGCCGACGTCGGGCGGGATGACGAAGCTCTCATAGCCCTCGGCCTCGGCCTCCGCGCGCAGGGTCCCGCCCGCGGGATCGGTGATCGCGCAGATGCGCTTTGCGGCCTCCGCCTTGCCGTAGCGCTCGATCAGCAGATCCTTGAGTACCGCGAACGCGATGTTGGGTTCCGTCGTGGTCCCGGACTTGGAGATCACGCAGAGGCGGACGTCCTTGTCCTTGATGCGGTCGAGCAGCTCCGCGTGGTAGGTGCCGCTGATGTTCAGACCGGCGAACAGGATCTCGGGCGCGCCCGGCGCCGCATGGTATTTGCCGCAGATCTCAAGCGCCGCCCGCGCGCCGAGATAGGAACCGCCTATGCCGATCACCGCCAAAACCTCGCACTGCGCCCCGATGCGCGCGGCTGTTTCGATCAGGCGCGCCGTTTCCTCGCTCTCGTCCCGCCACGGCAGGCCGACCCAGCCCGTGAATGCCTCCCGGCCCGAGACAAGGCCCTCGTGGATCGCTTCGATGCGCGCAAGAGAGGCCGCCGGCGCGGCAGGACAGCCCAAGAACTCCAAGCGCAGGGCGCGTTTCTCACTGACTTTCTTCGTCATGTTCAATCACAACTCCTCTCATTTCCGGATTTTTCTTCATAATCGTATAGCTTGGCGCCAAACAGCGGAGCCATTCCTTTACCTCCTCGTCTTTCATCTTCATCACGCTGCCGTACACGACCTCCTCAAGCGGCCGGTCGCCGCGAAGCAACTCGAGCAGGGCCTCGGACGGCGGCGGCGGCGTCCCCGTGAAGATCTTTTCGTGGCTCGTGTGCTTGGCCGATTCCGTTTTCAGGATCAATTCTTCGTGCAGCTTCTCGCCGGGGCGCAGCTTCGTAATCACGATGTCGATGTCCTCATACGGCCTGTAGCCGGAGAGCCGGATCACGTTCTCCGCGAGGTCCATGATGCGGATCGGCTCGCCCATGTCGAGGATGAACATTCCGCTGCGCTCGGCCATCGCACCCGCTTGAATCACGAGCTGCACCGCCTCCGGTATAGTCATGAAATAGCGCGTGACATCGGGATGCGTCACGGTGACGGGGCCTCCGTTTTCGATCTGCTTTCGGAAGATCGGGATCACGCTGCCGTTGCTGCCGAGCACGTTGCCGAAGCGCACGGCGGTGAAGCGCGTGGTCTTGGAGCATTGGCTTTTTTCCTGCAAGAGCATCTCCGCGATCCGCTTCGTGGCGCCCATCACGTTCGTCGGATTTACGGCCTTGTCCGTGGAGATCATGACAAAGCGCTCGACGGCGAAAGCGTCCGCCAAGGCGACCATGTTGGCGGTCCCGAGGATGTTGTTGACTACGGCCTCCTTGGGATTCATCTCCATGAGCGGCACGTGCTTGTGCGCCGCCGCGTGAAAGATGACGTGCGGCATGTACTTGCGGAATACGTCTTCCATGCGGCCCTTGCTGCGCACCGATGCGACGGCCACCTCGAAAGCCAGCGCCGGGAAGCGGACCCGCATCTCCTCCGCCAGCTCGAATATGGAATTTTCGTAGATATCGACCGCCACGAGCCGCCGCGGGCGAAAGGTCGCGATCTGGCGGCACAGCTCCGATCCGATCGAACCGCCGCCGCCCGTCACCATGACGATGCGCCCCTCGATGTAACCGCTGATCTCCCGCAGGTTTACCTGTACGGGGTCCCTGCCGAGCAGGTCCTCTATATCCACGTCGCGCAGCGTGTTGATGCTGACGTTTTCGTTAATAAGGTCGATAAGCCCCGGCAGTATCTTGAGCTTGCAGCGCGTCTTGTTGCATTCGTTGACGATGCTTTGAATCTCTTTCTTCGTGGCCGAGGGGATGGCGATGATGATCTCGTCCGCGCCGCAGCGCCGCGCCGCGGCGCGGATCTCCTTGCGGTTGCCGGCGATCTTGACGCCGATGATGCGCTTGCCTTTCTTGCTCGGGTCGTCGTCTATGGCCGCAACGACCTTTTTGCCGTATTCGGGATGGCGGCGGATCTCCCGGATCATCGAAGCCCCCGCGTCGCCCGCGCCCACGACCATTACCTTGGAGATGCGGCCGCCGACAAATTCCAGCCTGCCGAATCGGATCAGTATGTTGCGAAGATTGAAACCCTGCTGCTGCCTGATCGTTCGAAACAGCCGGTAAGCGATGCGGACGCCGCCCACAAAGAAGACGTTCAGGATGAAGCTCATGATGAATACGCTTCTCGGAACGGACTGCTGCATGAACTGCATATAGCTGATGCAGGCGAGGATCGCGATGCCGGTCGTGGCGAAGATCTTTACGATCTCCTCCGCGCCCGCGTAGCGCCAAAGGCTCTGGTACAGGCCGCAGATGAAGAACACGACGATCTCTATGGACGTGAGGATGAATATATTGTCCGCATACGCGGAGATATAGGTCAAAAAGGACTCCGATTCCACGTGGAAATCGAAACGCATGAGATAGGCCAGTATGAACGAAATGTTGACCGCTATCGCGTCGATGATTACCAACGCGGCAATGCGGATGTATTTTACCATATTCGACTCCGATATACCGGTGTGCAGGTACAGTACAATATATTCTACAACTTTTCCGGGGGAAGTGCAAGGGAAGCCGCCGGACCGGGAATTTTGTTTTTAAAAAGCGGCACCCGGAAATGGCTGAACACAATTATTTCCGAGTGCCGATTCTTTCATTTACAAATTGTCGGGCGTTTGTATGCAGCCCCTGTTACGCTGTTTAAGCAGCACCCTTTTCTTCCGCCGCCGAGGTTCCGAAAAGCTTCCTGATGATGAACATCAGTGCGATAAAGAGCACGACAGCCGCCGGCAGTATAATTGCCGCGTTCTTGACATAACCCGCAATAATGAACATTATGAAGCTGAATATCGCGACGGTGGCCGCATACGGCAACTGCGTGCGCACGTGGTTGATGTGGTCGCTCTGCGCTCCGGCCGACGCCATGATCGTCGTATCGGAAATCGGCGAGCTGTGGTCGCCGAATACGCCGCCTGCGAGGCAGGCCGCTATGCCTATTACGAGAAGTTTTTCGTCAACCCCCGCAAATACGGAACACACGATGGGAATCATGATTCCGTAGGTGCCCCACGACGTACCCGTAGCGAATGCTATAGCCGCAGATACGATAAACACCACTGCCGGCAGGATTTCGACGAGGCTTCCCGCCGGACCTCGCATCACATCGGTGACAAAATCGGTCGAGCCGAGCGCATCGGTCATGTTCTTCAGCGTCCAAGCGAATGTAAGAATCAGGACAGGCGAAGCCATCGCTCCGACACCTTTCGGGAAGATGTCGGTCAGTTCCCGTATCTTTATGAGCCTTCTGCAGAAATAGTAAATCGTGATCAGGGTCAGTGAAACTATGCCGCCTATTACGAGGCCCAGCGCCGCGTCCGCGCCGCCAAACGCGTCAACAAAGCTAACGCCGTCGAAGAATCCGCCCGTATAGATGAGGGCGATCACGCAGGAGATGATCAGCATAACAATGGGAACCACCATATCGTATACGCGGCCCCTTGCGTTTGCCTCTTCCTTTTCGACATCCTTGAATGGCCTCTCGGGCGTCGTAAACAGGTCGCCCGTTGTCAGCGCGTTTCTCTCATGCTTCGCCATGGGACCGAAATCGAACTTCAATAGGATCAGCGACAGTATCATGACGATTGTGAGGATCGCGTAGTAATTATAAGGTATTGCTTTGATAAACATGGTGAAACCATTGATGTCGCTTCCGGGGCCCTCCTCCGGAATGTAGGACGCGACAGCGGCCGCCCATGTTGAAATGGGCGCCAGAATGCACACAGGAGCGGCTGTGGCATCGATGAGATACGCGAGCTTGGCCCTCGAAACATGCTGCCTGTCCGTGATCGGCCTCATCACGTTGCCGACCGTAAGGCAGGCGAAATAGTCGTCGATAAAGATGAACAGGTGGAAAACCATAAGCGCCAATTGCGCGCCTACCCTCGACTTGACGTGCTTCGACGCCCAATTGCCGAAAGCTTCCGCCCCGCCTACCCTGGACATCAATATGACGATGACGCCGAGCAGAATGAGGAATATAACAATTCCTATGTTCCATCCGTCGGTGAGCGCCGCCAAAAACCCGTCTCTGACGATGTGATTGATCGTTCCCGAAAAGATGTTCGCCGACTGCCATACAACCTCTTCGCCATCGTACAGAGCGGGATTTGAACCGCACGCGTAGAAAACGCCGCCGATCAAAATGCCCAAAAATAATGAGGAAAATACTTCTTTTGTAATAAGAGCGAGAACGATGGCTACGAGAGCCGGAAAGAGCGACCAGAAGGTTCCGTACAGCGGTGATGAATATCCTGCCGCCGCGTCGTCCCCCGCCGCGTAGATCAAGGCCGGAAGCAGACAGGCAATGATTGTAATTGCCGCCGCCGACACAAGCCTCCATCTACTCAATTTAGCTAACCTCATCATAATACACCTCCTTTTGAAAAACGATTGCGCTTGAACGACGGCATCAGTTCCCGCCTCTATAGGCGGCAGGCAAAGCCCTTAGCCCCCAAAACCATCCGTTCAATAACTGAAATTTTGCACCCTCCCCTCTGTCGGGTGCATTTTTGGGTGGAAATCGAATCGGCGTCGCGACAGCAACCGTCGGCAGTATCCCGACAAGTTCGCATAAGCCTTGATTTATTGTACTGCGGAAAGCAGTTGTTTTCAAGAGTTTTTTCGATACTTTCCGATGTTTTTTTGCTCATATCGTTGATATTTCAATGCTTATCAGTCTTTGAACAAATTGTCAAATAATTAACGGGGCCCCGCGGGTTTGCGAAAGAACCCGCGAAACCTTTGACAAAATCGGAATGATGTACTAAAATCGGTTATGACGTTAACTCCCGCACAGCGGGCACCGAATCAAAACGATACGGTTTGGTATAAGCAGGAGCGAGGAGAACCGCATGGCTTACAGCGAGTTGATTAAAAACATATCCCACATTCGCGAATACATGCGGGAATTTTTTGTCTACGGCTTCAGGAGCCGCAAGGAAGTCGGTTCCAAAAGCGCCCGCAGCTACGACGACGAACGACGGCGCATAGAGAGTTGGCTCTCCAATTACATGTCTTTCCACCAGGACGCGGACGGCAAGTACGTGTTCATATCCGCAGACGGTCGCCGCGTGCGTAAGAATCCGCTGTATCAGGCGTGGAAAGCGAAGAGCTTCACGAAGAACGACATCACCCTGCACTTCTTCCTGCTCGACGCTTTGTCGCGGAAAGACGGCTTGTTCTTGCCGGACATCGTCGAAAAGCTTGATTTTGACTACTTTTTTTTCTTTGAGGCCGACTATCAGGTCGACGAGTCCACGCTGCGCAAAAAATTGAAAGAATACACGGATCTGGGCCTGCTTACCGCCGAAAAACAGGGGAACCGTCTCGTATACAGGCTGTCTGCGGATAGGATTCATCTGCGATCATGGTTCGACGCGATCTGCTTTTTCTCCGAGGCCGACCCCTTGGGCGTAATCGGCTCGTTCCTGCAGGACAAATTTGAAGCCCCGCCTGACTGCTTTTCCTTTAAGCACAACTATCTGCTCTTCGCGCCGGACAGCGGCATCCTGCTGGATTTCCTCACGGCGATCCGGGAGAAAAG